>NZ_JACGWD010000022.1:0-52142 GCF_014077565.1 Pseudoalteromonas sp. 5Ae-yellow | reverse complement strand
GATAGCCACGCGGTATGAAAAGCTTGAACGAAATTATCATTCAATGCTCGCTTTAGCATTTACTATGATGTGGCTACCAATGTGGGCTGATTGATATATGTACTACAAAGATCAACAGCCCCTAGTGTTACCAATTTTGTAATCGCCAAAAACGCCTCTAAAAGTATTAGGAATAGCCCGACTCCCAGAGCTTTTAAGCAACATACTTTTGGTTTTTTGCCCGCCCACTTTAACGTGACCGTTGTTGCCCAATTTAAAATCTAAAAAATATTGCCCAAATTTAGAAAAGCTATCGTCAACTCCACCGCTCTCATTACCTGCTGGCAAAATATTACCTGCAGCTGAACCCGTAGAATTAATATCCATCACGGTGTAAGTCGATACACCCACACTCACTAAATCGTTTATATAACCCGATGTGTAATTGAGCTCTATACCTTGAGCAAAAGTTGAATCGTCACTTGCGTCGTTATCGTAGTCGCGGTCAAAATAAATTGATCTAAGTTTTATATTAAATTCATCTTGTTCTGTCAGCCCATTAACAGCGGCATACGAAGGAATAGAAATACATGTTAATACTGCGCCTGTTGCCGCAAGTAATTTAGATACTCGGTGAGCCATAGTTATCTCCGTTACCTTGTTTTGTTTAAGTTTTCACTGTGCAGTGCATAGCAGCGTGTATTTTTTCGACCTACACGGCAAACAAGTCATAAGGTAATTACATTTTAAGTAATCACGTTTTCTTTCACGCGACTAAAATATAGAACAATATAAGTTTTTAATGTTTTAATTTTCATATTATAAAATATTAAGTGTTTGTTTTGTTTCGGATGAATTATAAAAGTAAGGTGAGCATCGTCTCTTGCTCGCTCGAACCTATACCGATAGTTCCCTTTAAAAGCGTCATAATATTGGTTAAATTTTACTTTATTTAAACTTAACAAAGTAAAGTTATAAGCAAAAACTAAAAGCTATCCGTTGTTTTTTGAGCACCTAATATTCACTAAAAAATCGATAAATATAAAAATCAGTACCTTTAGCTAATACTTTTGTTGTTCGCTATAAAGTAGCAAAAAACATAAAAATTATTATATTTATATACATGTTCGTCTTATCTTGGTGAGTAAAATCAACTTTATATATTACATCCACTCTAAACCTTTATAAAATATATATATTCTAATTAATAACAAAGTTGTATCCTGAATAATAAGTGCTATATTTATTTTGATGATAGAGGTAGATACACACTCAGCATATTAATAATAAAGGATGGGTTAATGTTCTCAGGACGACTGGTTAGGAAAGGGTTTTTAGTCTCTATACTTGCTCATGTCATTTTTCTTATCAGCGGTATTGTCTTAACTTTCTTCGCTCACATTAAACACCAAAACGCACTTAACTATAAAATAAACGAAGCACTTAACAACCGCCTTTCTACGCTCTCAACAGGCGTAACGAATAGAATCGACTTATATAAATATGGGCTCTTCGGTTTAAAAGGGTTTATACACGGTATAGGCGTTAATAATTTAAACTACCAAACATTTTCTAATTACTCTAATAGTCGTAACTATGGCCAAGAGTTCCCCGGTGCAAACGGGATTGGTTTCATTCGAAAGGTAACATCTAAGAATCTAACCCAGTTTTTACATACTGCAAAATATGATAGACCCACTCAAACATTTAACTTTAATAAGCTTAATAATGGTAATAATGAACATTTTATTATTCAGTATATTTTTCCTGAACATAAAAATTTACAAGCAATAGGTTTAGATATTGGCTCAGAGAGCATGCGTAAAAAAGCAGCATTAAATGCAGCTTCTCACAATAAGGCTCAACTCACGGGCCCTATAACTTTAGTACAGGCTAATGAGCAATCACTGCAAGGGTTTTTAATTTTACTGCCAATTTATAAAAGCATTACGATTGCGGATAATAAAGAGCAACGCATTAATGAGATCTTAGGCTGGGCATACGCTCCATTATTAATAAATAAAATTTTAGACTCTCTCTCGCTAGTTGATGAGAATAAGCTAGTCATTAGCGATATAGCTAACAACGCTAAAACTGACTTTTTTAGCTACGGTATTCAAAGCAATTCAGCTAATTACCAGTTAACTAAAATAATTAAAGTGATGGGAAGAACATGGGAACTCACGCTTAGTGCTTCAGACGCATTTATTGAAACATTGCATTTGCCGGGTAAATATCAAGCTATTGTCAATGGTATTTTTTATACTCTTATTTGCATGTTTATAATTTTATTACTACAGCTATTTTTTTACCGTAGGGCACAACGAACGCAGCGAAGAATTGTCAAAGCTAAACAAAATAAGCATATGCTTCAGCAAACAAATTTAAAATTAGAAAAAGAAGTAAAACTACGCACTAAGGAAATTGCCGATATTAGTATGCTTCAACGAAGTATTTTAAATAGTGCCAGTTATTCAATTATTGCAACCGACATAAACGGCTTAATTACTTTATTTAACCCCGCCTCTGAAAAGTTATTAGGTTATAAAGCGCAAGATGTTATTGGAATTGAAAACCCAGCAATTTTTCATTTAAAAGAAGAAATAATAAAAAAAGCGAACCAGCTTAGTACTGAATTAAATAAAGCTGTACCGCCTAGTTTTGAAGTCTTGATTTTAAAAGCAACGGCTACAGAGCCTGATATCAATCAGTGGACATACATTTCCTCTACAGGCAAGCACGTACAAGTTAATATAAGCGTCACCTCTTTATTAAATAATAAAAATGAAATCGTTGGCTATTTAGGTATTGCTTATGATTTAACAGAGCAAATTAATCACGAACAAGCTCTAGGACACGCTAAAGAACTAGCTGAACAAGCATCTCAGGCTAAATCTGAGTTTTTAGCAAATATGAGCCACGAAATACGAACCCCAATGAATGGCATACTTGGCACATTACAGTTATTGCAAGAGCAGCCCCTCAATGAAAAGTCAAAAGAGTATTTAAAAAAATCACTTTATTCGACCCGCTCACTCACCACTATTATTAATGATATTCTCGATTTTTCTAAAATTGAGGCCGGTAAGCTTTCATTAGAGCATAAACCTTTTGATCTTTTTGAACTTATTCATCACCTAGAGTCCGATCTTGGTCTGCAAGCTAGCGATAAAAACATATACCTTAAATTTGTTATTAATATTAAGCATAAGCATTGGGTGGGCGACCCTGTTAGGCTCAGACAGGTGTTTTTAAACTTAATATCTAATGCGATTAAGTTTACATCGAAAGGTGGCGTTACAGTAACGTTTAGACTAACTGCTGAAAACAAAATATGTTGCAGTATATCAGACACCGGAATTGGAATTTCTGAGAAGGCAATAGAGCGATTGTTTGAGCGCTTTGAACAAGCTGAGCAATCAACTACGCGCGAATACGGTGGTACAGGGCTAGGCTTACCTATCACTAAATCATTAATAGGCTTAATGAATGGTGAAATAAAAGTAACAAGTCAATTAGGTTCAGGCAGCCAGTTTTATGTTTACTTACCACTAGATCAAGCACAGATTGATGAAAATATATTAACAGCAAAAAATGTTGAGTTTCCTGATTTAACTGGCAAAACCATTTTATTAGCAGAAGACAACAAAATAAATCAACTGGTGGCTTCTGCAATGCTTGAACCAACTAAAGCCACCATTATTATTGCAAATAATGGGTTGGAAGCAGTTTCGTTATATGAGTCACACAAGCCAGACATTATTTTTATGGACATTCAAATGCCAAAAATGGATGGCCTTCAGGCATGTAAACAAATTAAGGCGCTTGATAGCGAGCAAATTATTATCGCGTTAACCGCTAATGTTTTTACGGAACAAAAAGAAATATACAGGCAGTTATTTGATGGTTACGTTTCAAAGCCAATTGAAAAACATGAACTTATAGGCATGTTATCAACACTCTATTTAGTTAATACCTAATTTAGGCATTAAAAAACCCAGTTACTAATACCTTTCAATATTAGTAACTGGGTTCTAAGAATAATGGTGGAGGGAGAGGGATTCGAACCCTCGTTAGGGATAAACCTAAACACACTTTCCAGGCGTGCGCCTTCAGCCACTCAGCCATCCCTCCACGGTGCTGCAATTGTGTAATGCAACAGCGCGCTATAGTATGAAATAGACCCTTAAGGTGCAAGGCATTTTTAAATTTGGGCCTTTAAATGCTTACTAATCAAGCAACACTTACCTATAGGCACAAAAAAACGGCTAAATCTAAGACTTAACCGTTTTTAATTTATACTTTAAAAGTTACTTAGCCATGCTCGCAGTAAACTCAAGCATGCGATTTAAGGATTTAAGAGCGCCTTCGCGTAAATCCATATCAACGAATACTTCTTTGCCTTTAGGACTTATGAGGGCTTCTTCAATCGCTTTTAAGCCATTCATTGCCATCCAAGGGCAATGTGCGCAACTTTTACATGAAGCGCCCTCACCTGCCGTAGGAGCCGCAAAAAACTCTTTATCTGGACATAGTTGCTGCATTTTATAAAAGATGCCGCGATCAGTTGCTACAATAAACTTTTTATTGTCCATTGTTTGCGCTGCTTTGATTAATTGGCTCGTAGATCCAACCGAATCGGCAAGAGCAACTATTTCTGCTGGTGACTCAGGATGAACTAAAACGCCTGCATCTGGGTGTAGCGCTTTCATGTCTTTAAGTGCTTTTGTTTTAAACTCGTCATGTACAATACATGCGCCATTCCACATAAGCATATCAGCACCGGTATTTTTTTGAATATAACTACCAAGGTGCTTATCTGGGCCCCAAATGATTTTTTCGCCTTGCTCATCGAGGTGCTCTACTATTTCAAGTGCACAGGATGAAGTTACAATCCAATCTGCACGTGCTTTAACAGCCGTAGAGGTGTTTGCATATACAACTACTTTACGATCAGGGTGCTGATCGCAAAACGCAGAGAACTCGTCTATCGGGCAACCAATATCTAACGAACATGTTGCTTCAAGCGTTGGCATAACAACCGTTTTATTTGGCGTTAAAATTTTGGCTGTTTCGCCCATAAATTTTACGCCCGCAACAATAATCATATCTGCATCGTGACGTGCGCCAAAACGCGCCATTTCTAGCGAGTCGGCAACGCAGCCGCCGGTTTCTTCAGCAAGTGCTTGAATTTCAGGATCGGTATAATAATGGGCAACAAGTACTGCATTTTTATCTTTTAGTAATTGTTTTATACGCGCTTTATATTCGCCTTGCTCGTCTTGTGTTAACGGTGCTGGCTTAGGGGGAAAAATATAACCTTCAGGCATAATAGTTTGAGCTAGACTCATCTTCTCGACCACTTATCTACAGTGCATTAATTAGGGCGAATTATACGAGAATATGAAAGCAAATAACAGCAAACTAGTAAGGCTGTTTATAAAAAATAAAGTAGGAAATTAAAAAAGAATATAAAGAATATAAAGGAAAGTATTAGAGAGTGGTGGGTCATGATGGATTTGAACCATCGACCAATTGATTAAAAGTCAACTGCTCTACCAACTGAGCTAATGACCCGCTCTAATATAAATCTGCTTTGTAAAAAGCTTGCGTAAATCCGCCGATTAAACTGTCATAGAATGGTGGGTTATGATGGATTTGAACCATCGACCAATTGATTAAAAGTCAACTGCTCTACCAACTGAGCTAATAACCCAATCTATGCGCTTATTCAATTATGAATGAAGCTTACGTATATCCGCCGATTGATGCCAAACACTATTCATAAGGAATAAAGAATGGTGGGTCATGATGGATTTGAACCATCGACCAATTGATTAAAAGTCAACTGCTCTACCAACTGAGCTAATGACCCGCTCTTATATAACTTTTCATAGAATGGTGGGTTATGATGGATTTGAACCATCGACCAATTGATTAAAAGTCAACTGCTCTACCAACTGAGCTAATAACCCGTTCTATGCACTTATTCAATTATGAATGAAGCTTACGTAAATCCGCCGATTGATGCCAAACCGTATTCACAAGGAATAAAGAATGGTGGGTCATGATGGATTTGAACCATCGACCAATTGATTAAAAGTCAACTGCTCTACCAACTGAGCTAATGACCCGCTCTATTGTTACGTTTAAATGCAACTTACTACTTTGCGTAAATCCGCCGATTGGAACCAGTCATTATTCACAAGGAATAAAGAATGGTGGGTTATGATGGATTTGAACCATCGACCAATTGATTAAAAGTCAACTGCTCTACCAACTGAGCTAATAACCCATTCCAGATGCTAACTTATTACTAAGTTAAAGCTTACGTAAATCCGCCGATTGATGCCAAACCGTATTCACGAGGAATAAAGAATGGTGGGTCATGATGGATTTGAACCATCGACCAATTGATTAAAAGTCAACTGCTCTACCAACTGAGCTAATGACCCGCTCTGACGTTGCGTTTTATAACAACTTAGTATTGTACGTAAATCCGCCGATAAAAGACCATTCAAAGAATGGTGGGTTATGATGGATTTGAACCATCGACCAATTGATTAAAAGTCAACTGCTCTACCAACTGAGCTAATAACCCGCTCTTTTTGTCGCATTTCGAGTGGGGTAACCATTCGTTTGCTGCGGGCGCTTATAATACTTATTTATAAAATGAGTGCAACCGAAATTGTCTCTTTTTTTAAGTTTTTATGTCTAGATGCACAAAATTAAACCGTTTGTGCTCAAACTACATGCAAATCCAAGATTCTTCGAGAGTTTCCATGTAGTTTGCTCGCCTTAACTAGAAATTTAATCGCTGGTGAACTTTAGTTTCCCAAACGATCAGTTGCTAGTTTTGCAGCGGTAGTACTTGGGTATTGATTGATAAGATCGCTCAATATTTTTTGTGCTTGCGCCGCTGAACCTTGTTCTTGTAAAAGTGTGCCTAACTTTAGCATTGCATCAGGGCGTTTATTAGAATTTGGAAATTCGTTAACAACCACTTTAAAATGCTCCACCGCTTTTACGCCATCATTTTTAATAGTAAGCAACTGCCCTAACCAATAATGCGCGTTAGACGCATATACAGAGTTTGGATAGGTAGTTAAAAACGTTTGAAATTCAGGAATCGCTTGATCATAACGTTTATCTTTCATTATTAACGCAACAGCACGCTCGTACGCTTCATTTTCAGATAAGTCACTGCTGTAGCTCTGTGCATCGCTTGGCTGCGCCTGATCGACTACTGGAGCTGCTGTTGGCTGTGTATAAGCCTGGCTCACGCGGTTTTCAATCTCTTGATACAACTCACGCTGACGCTGCAGTACTTTTTCAAGTTTGTAGCTTTGCTCTTCAGTTACACCGCGAATTTGACTTACTTCGTCTTGTAACAAGTTAAGTTGTTGCTGTAACTCTACTTGTAAAAAGTTACGCGACTGCATCATATTCTCAAGCGACGCTAATCGCTTCTCAATACTTGATTGTGAATTTGCAGCTTCTGAAACAGGAGCGGGAGCAGCCATTAACTGGGTGCTCCCGCTCAATATCATGGCTGCCAAAATAATTTTCGGCTTCATAATATCTCTTATCTTAGTAAACTAGTACCGCACGGCGGTTTTTAGCGAAAGCTGATTCAGTGCGAGATTTAACCATTGGCTTCTCTTCACCGTAGCTTACCACTGACATTTGGCTAGCTGAAACACCTAAGCTTAATAGGTATTTTTCAACTGCTTGGCCACGGTGCTCACCTAGTGCAATGTTGTACTCTGGAGTACCGCGCTCATCTGCGTGGCCTTCAATTAGTACTTTAACTGATGGGTTTTGAACTAAAAACTCAGCATGTGCACGAAGTAAATCTGCGTACTTACCTTCAACAGTTGCTTTATCAAAGTCAAAGTAAATTACTTGCTCTTGACGAAGTGCTTCGTACTTTTGACGAAGTTGCTCTTCTGCTTGTTGCTCAGGAGAGATTGTAGCTACTTCAACTGTATCAGTGTTAGTTGATTGCTCAACAACGCCTTGATTTGATTGGTTTGCAGCACCTTCATCAATATCAGAAGATGAGCTACAAGCTGCTAATGTCATTACTGGCACAGCAATTAGCAGGCCTTTAAGTATTTTGTTAAGTTGCATTGAGTAGATTCCTATTTTGAGTAAACCAGTAATATTACTGTAAGTATGGCGACCAAGCTGGCGCCTTTACTTGTCCGTCTAGCACAGGTAACCGTGCTTTAAAGCGGCCGTCCATCGATACTAGCGCAAGTACCTGTTTATTATTATGGAGCGTGCTGTATATAATCATCGAACCATTTGGCGCTATGCTCGGTGATTCATCTAGGCGTGTTCTCGTTAATACTTGAAACGCGCCTGTAGCCAGCTCTTTCTTAGCAAGATGGTACTGCCCGTTGGTACGGTTAACCATCACTAATTCTTTTCCATCTGGTGTTATAGAACCAGCAAGGTTCATATCACCATCAAAGGTGAGTCGTTGTGACCTACCTGTTTTTAAATTTAACTTATAAATCTGAGCATTACCACCCCTTTCAGATGTAAACACAATATCTTGGCCATTAGGGTGCCAAGATGGCTCAGTATCTATGCTACGATGATTTGTTAAGCGTGTTTCTTTACGTGTAGCAAGGTCAAGCATGTAAACTTCTGTCGCACCCGTCTTATCCTTAGAAAGCACTAATAATAGCTTTTTACCATCTGGCGAAAACTGCGGTGCACCATTAATACCACGGTAGCTTGCTATTATTTCACGCTTACCTGTGTATATATCTTGAATGTAAATTTGGCTTTGACGGTTTTCAAACGTTACATACGCTAATTTAGTACCATTTGGTGACCATGCTGGCGACATTAATGGTTCTTTTGAACGAAGTAACACCTGTTCGTTAAAACCATCGTAATCGGCAACAACTAACTGATAAGGTTTAAGATCGTTATCACGTACTATTACATATGCAATTTTAGTTAAAAACGCGCCCTTTTCACCCGTTAGCTTTTCATAAATTACATCACTAATGCGGTGTGAATAACGACGAAAACCACTCTCGCCAATAACACTTTCACGCGCTTCTAAAATATGATCTTGGCTTTTAACTAACTTACCGTTACTCATCATTTGCGTATTGCCACCAGTAATTTGGCCACGAATCACATCAACTAATTCATAACGGACTAAATAACGCCCATCAGTTTGTTGTTCAACCTCACCAACAAGAACAGCTTCAACACCTTTATTAACCCAAGACGCATAATCAATTTCGCCATCTTTACTTGGCTGTTGCGGCATTTGCGCCACATCAACAGGTTTAAACTTACCACTGCGCATTAAATCGGCAGCAATAACACCACTTAGCTTTTCAGGGATTGGACCAACACCTTGGTATTTAAAAGGTACAATGGCTATAGGCCTTGCACCGTCTACACCTTCTGTTATTACAATTTCAAGCGCTGCATTGGCAACACCCGTAAACCCAAACAGTAAAACTAAACAGGCTATTTTTATTTTGTTGAACATATCATTCCTTTAAAATTCTGGCTTGATTGTTAAATTAATATTCTTAAGTTTTTCGAATACGTCTTTATCTTTAGATACCGGTAATGTGTCAGCCATGCGCACTGCTCTTAATGCAGCTTCACATACTAGCTTGTCTCCACCTAATGATTTAACTTGCGTTACTAAACCATTAAAGCCCAAACGAATATTAACTCGGCACTGTTGGTTTTTCATTTTTTCATCAATCAGTAAGTTTTGCTGAATACGCGCCATAATTAATGCACGGTACTTATCCACTTCGCTCACCACTTGTTGCTGACGTATTTTACTACGGGCAGCCTGCTCTTTGGCAAGTTGCTCTTGTAACATTTGCTCTTGCATTGCTTGCTGGCGTTTACGTTCGGCCTCAGCAGCACGCTCTTTTGCTTCCTCTTCACGCTTTTTGCGCTCAGCTTCTGCTTTTTTAAGCGCTTCTTCTTCAGCTTTGCGTTTGTCAGCTGCTGCTTTTGCTGCGTTTTCAGCTTCTTGCTTTTGCTTTTCGGCTTGCTTAGCTTTAGCACGCTCTTTTTGCTCAATGGCACGTGCTTTTTTAGCTTCTGCCTCGGCTTGCGCTTTTTCTTTCTCTTTCGCCTTTCGCTGTTGCTCTAACTTTTTAATATTACGTGCTTCTGATTCGCGTTGCTTGCGTGCATTGGCCGCTCTACGTTCTAAATCACGGATACGTTTATCTTCAGCACTTTTTTTATCTTTTTCTTTCTTTTGAAGTTCAGCAATTTTTTGCTCAACTTGTTTTTGATCAACTGTAACGGCTGATACCGCTTTATCTGGCGTAGGTATAGCCGAATTTAGCGTTACTTCCATTACTTTAGGTGTTGGCGGATGAATATTTGCAGAAGCATACAAAAATCCACCAATCCCTAAATGAAGTACTATTGATTTTACTACTGAACTATTCATACAGCTACTTCCCCTCAAAGGATTCAGTCATTAATCCTACTGATGGTACGCCTGCATTTTTCAAAAAATCCATTAGTAATAATACTTCTTGATACGACACCTTACCCGAGCCTTTAATCATGACTGGCACGTCAGGGTTTTTCATTAGCTGTAATTTTATAACCGCAGCTACATCAAGTGCTTCCATAGGCTCTTCAGGATCAGTACCTACACTCACGTAATATTTACCTTGTGCATCTATTGAGGCAATAATAGGCGGAGTATCTTTAGTATCAACTAAATCAGACTCTTCCATTTTGGGTAAATCAACTTTTACACCATGCGTAATAAGCGGTGCTGTAGCCATAAATATTATAAGTAGTACCAACATTACATCAATGTAAGGTACTACATTAATCTCTGCGACCGGACGGCGCTTTTTACGCTGATACATTCGCTTGTGCCTCTATTTGTGTAGCTGCTTGACGGTGTAAAATATTAGCAAACTCTTCCATAAAGTTAATATAGTGAGACTCAAGCTTTTCAACACTGTTTGAAAAACGGTTATAAGCAATAACAGCAGGGATCGCCGCAAATAAACCCATAGCAGTGGCAATAAGTGCCTCTGCAATACCAGGTGCTACCATTTGTAATGTAGCTTGCTTAACTTCACCTAGTGCAATAAAGGCATTCATTATACCCCACACTGTACCAAACAAACCGATGTACGGACTTATAGAACCTACTGTTGCTAAAAACGATAGGCTAGATTCCATTTTTTCAATTTCACGAGAAAGCGCAACACGCATAGAGCGGTGCGTTCCTTCCATAACAATACTCGCACTTTGAAATGTATTCTTTTTATGGCGAGCAAACTCTTTAAAGCCCGAAGTAAACAAAGCTTCAATGCCTTGAGACTGACCGCTGCGTGACGATATCTCGTTATATAATTTGCTTAAATCAATACCCGACCAAAACTTTTGCTCAAATTTCTTAGCATTTATTAGCGCATCCGATATTGCTTTTTTACGTTGAAATATAATTGTCCACGACATTACAGACATGGCAACTAGCCCTAACATTACTAATTGAACAAGCAAACTTGCTTCTAAAATTAGATCTAAAAAATTAAGCCCTGATCCCACGTTAAACTCCTAAATAATTTCAAAATACGGCAAATTGGTTAATTTGTGTAAATATGACCGCTTACACGGCCAAAAGTTGCATCTAGTGTATCTAGTCCATTTCAAGCTGACAACGGTATTGCTATGAATAGGCAACAAAAAACGTTAAAAAACAGCTTTAGTTGGCATTTCCCTTTGCCTCAGTATTTTATTTAAACTTTTAAACAAACTCGCTAACTGTAAATATGCGTAAATATATACATGAAACGTCATAAAATGCGCCGTTTATTCAAAATAAGAGCATAAACACTCAAAACCTATAAGCCTCACCTGTACGTAATAGTAAAACTAATACCGAGCTATAACGAAATAAATTACTTAAGTTATAAATTTCATAAACTTATAAATTTAACGATTAATTAACGCACAAGATTCAAACAACAATAAAATTCACTAAATTAGTTTTTCTAATCTGAAAATACAAATTTTCTAGTTTGAACAAAAAAGTAAACTTACGTATCATTCTCCCATACCGAGCTAGCGCACTGAATGAGATAGTTTCATTAAGCCAAGTTCTTAGTAATAGGGTATTTTATCGTATTACATTGTTTTACTCTTTCTGGATAAAACCAAATTTAGTAAAACGTAGTTCCCCTGGATTACTTCCTTCAACTTGTTGTTTGCCCGCATTTTTTGCGGGCTTTTTTTTGCCTGCAATTTAGTGCGCTACATATTTTATTTATAAACTAATAATTGCCCTACCTAATTTACAATAAGTAATTCGCTTACTAGTTTGAATGGTACGCAGGATAGCTTCGCGAGTCTTAACGCCCTGTGAATTAACAGTTAACTATAAAGCGTATTAGTATTTTGAAATAACATTTGCAACAGAGTGTTGAGGTTTTGAGTATAATAATTTGAAACAAAGGGATACTGAGACAATTACCTGCTGCGCAATAAACCACAGCAAGTAATGTATATGATGAGGCTAATCTTTTTTAGGAAGTAAACCAAAGTGATGGTATGCACTGTCAGACACTATTCGCCCACGCGGAGTACGCTGAATAAACCCTTGCTGAATTAAAAACGGCTCTATTACATCTTCTATTGTTTCACGCTCTTCACCAATAGCTGCAGCTACATTGTCGAGTCCTACTGGGCCGCCCATGAATTTTTCAATTATGGCGAGTAAATATTTGCGATCCATATAATCAAAACCACTTTTATCTACATCAATCATATCAAGCGCTTGCTTAGCTACTTCGGCATTTACTGTACCGTCAGATTTTACCTGTGTGTAATCGCGTACACGCCGTAATAAACGGTTTGCAATACGTGGTGTACCACGTGAACGTTGTGCAATTTCGGTTGCGCCGTCGTCACACATTTCTAAACCAAGATAATGTGCAGAGCGCCCTACTATGTGCGACAAATCTTCTACAGAATAAAACTCTAATCGCTGCACAATACCAAAACGGTCACGCAGTGGCGATGTTAGCGAGCCTGCTCGCGTAGTGGCACCAATAAGTGTAAATGCAGGTAAGTCTAATTTAATAGAACGCGCAGCTGGGCCTTCACCAATCATTATATCAAGCTGGTAGTCTTCCATTGCTGGATACAGTATTTCTTCAACTTGTGGGCTTAATCTGTGTATTTCATCAATAAACAGTACATCGCCTTCTTCTAAATTAGTAAGTAACGCAGCTAAATCGCCTGCTTTTTCAAGTACAGGGCCGGATGTTGTTTTAATACTTACGTGTAATTCGTTGGCTACGATATTTGCAAGCGTGGTTTTACCTAGCCCTGGTGGGCCAAATATTAATAAATGATCGAGCGCTTCACCACGGGTTCGGGCAGCTTCAATAAAAATTTCCATTTGCTGCTTAACATGAGGCTGGCCTCTGTAGTCGGCTAAAAGTTTTGGTCTTATTGCACGATCTATAGAGTCTTCATTTGTTTTTTCAGTCGCATCAATTAAGCGATCCGCTTCAATCATGGGTTACTCACAACATTGATTTTAAAGATTCTCTAATAAGAACCTCAGTAGACATATCGGGTTTGCTTATCGATTTTACTGCTTTTTGAGCTTGTGGCAATTTATAACCTAATGCAAGCAGTGCCGATACGGCATCATCGGCTGCGTTATTAGCTATTGTCGCATCGCTCATTGGCTCTATTACTGCGCTGTCGCTAAATGGCATAAATAAATCATTACCCCAATCTTTTAATCTGTCTTTCATTTCGAGTACTAAACGCTCGGCTGTTTTTTTACCTACACCCGGTAATTTAACTAGCGACGTTGAGTCTTCGTTATTTACACAGCTTACAAATTGCTTTGCCGACATGCCCGATAAAATAGCTAAGCCAAGTTTTGGACCAACGCCATTTGCTTTTAATAGCTCTCTAAACAAGGCGCGTTCAACTTTATTATTAAAACCAAATAATAATTGAGCATCTTCACGCACTACAAAGTGGGTGTAAACAATCGCGTTTTCACCAATTTTTGGTAAATCGTAAAAACAGGTCATTGGCATTTGTACTTCGTAACCTACACCACTTACTTCGAGTAATATTTCTGGTGGCTGTTTTTCGACTAAAATACCATTTAAGCGGCCTATCATAGTTATTTCCTTAAACGTCCTCTAACGGTTTTGCTTGCGCTACCCGCTAGTTTAATTAAATTTTGTTCTGAGTGAGCGTGGCAAATCGCAATAGCGAGTGCATCAGCTGCATCGGCTTGTGGCGTGCCAGGCAACTTTAAAATATTTTTTACCATGTGTTGCACTTGTGTTTTATCTGCACCACCGTTGCCTACTACTGCTTGCTTAATTTGCCTAGCTGAGTATTCAAATACGGGTAAGTCGGCCATTGCAGCGCCAACAATAGCCGCGCCTCTAGCTTGGCCTAGTTTTAAAGCAGAATCGGGGTTATGCGCCATAAATACTTTTTCAATCGCAAAGGTTTCTGGCGAAAATTGCTCAATAAGCTGTGTAATGCCTTGGTAGATCATTTTAAGCCTAACCGGAAAAGGATGATCGGCTAACTTAATACAGCCACTGCCTAAGTATGTAAATTTAGAACCTTGGTGGGCAACAACGCCATATCCGGTCAAACGTGAACCAGGATCGATCCCTAAAATAATGGCCAAACAGCACTCCATTGTTATTATTTTTAAATTACGCTAATAATGCCAGAGCACTGTATAAATTACCAGTACAAAGAAAACAAAAATGCCCACGTGTTAGGTGGGCATTTGAAGGAGCATGTTAGTTTAAGCTTACCCTAGGGCGCGCACTAACCCTTGGGTATTTTGTTTAAGTGTTCGGGCAATCATTAAATAACCTAAACCGGCCACAAACACGCCACCAGCTACCGGACCAATAACCCATATATGCGGATGCAACTTACCTGCTAGGTCAAACATTTGTTGTTGCACAATTAAAAGCGCTATATCACTAAAAAATGCGGCGACTAAACCAGCTAAACCGCCTAGTAATAAAAACTCATAAAGGGTCGCGTTTTTAATTAATCGGCTTTTAGCCCCTAGCGTTCTGAGTATTACAATTTCTTGCATACGCTCACCTAAACTAGCTTGGACTTGCGATATAAGTACAAGTGCGCCACACAACACAACAATTGCAAGTACAAAGCCAATGGCGAGTGATACTTGCGAAATAGTTGTTTGTATTTGCTTAACAAAGTTATCAATATCAATTGCTGTAATAGTAGGATAAGTACGCAATAACTGGCTAAAGTCGCGCTTTTGCTCTGGATTTATACGTACCGATGAAATATACGTTGCCGGAAAATCTGCAAGTACATCTGGGCTTAAAATAATAAAAAAGTTAGGTTTAAGCGTGGCCCAATTAACTTTGCGAACACTGGTGATTTTAGCATCGAACGACTGCGAACCAATTAAAAATGTAAGCGTATCGCCTATCTCAACATCTAAACGCTCAAGCATCGACTCCTCTACTGAGGCTTCAGCCATCGCATTTTCACCAAACCACTTGCCTTGTGTAACTTCATTTTGGTCAGGCACATCTTTAAGCCATGTAAGGTTTAGCTCACGGCCAATACCTGCACGGGCTTCTTCGTCTTTTTTCTCATTGTCTTGCAGCGATACAGAACGTGCTACCAACTCGCCGTTTACCGCATTTACGCGCCCACGAATAGTTGGATAAAACTCTGATACCTGAATATCTTTTTGAACTAAATATTCATTAATTGGCTCAAGTTCGTTTTGCGTAATATTCACTAAAAACGCATTAGGTGCATCGCTTGGTAACTGCGATTGCCAATCAGATATCATGTCGTTTTTAAGTACCACTAAAAACAGCAGTAATTTAATCGCTAACGAAAAACTAATTAACTGTACCGCGTTCACATTTGCACGTTTTTGAATAGATGCAATTGCAAGCGACCAACTGTTACCTGGCTTTAAGCCAAGTTTTCGACTGCCACCAAATATTAATTTAGATATCAAAAACAACACACCAATTAGGGCAAGCGTTGAGGCAAACAAAATAAGCGTTATTTTTATGTTGTTACTAAATAACCACATTAATAAAAACACGGTTAGCGCACTCATTCCTAAATGCACACGACTTACTGCCAATTTGTCACCTAAGTTACGGCGCAGCACTCTAAGCGGTGGAATATCAAATAAATCAAACAACGGCTTAATAGAAAACATAACAGCACAAATTACGCCAGTGCTAATAGCCACCAGCCACGGCTTAAAACCACCTAGAGGTAGCTCTGTGCCCATACTTTTTGATAAGTAACTTGTTGCTATTTCTTGCAAACCATAACCAATTAACAGCCCAATACTTACCGCCATTGCACACACAAGCAATAAATGAAGCATGTATATTTTACGGATCATTGAGCGGCTACCGCCTAGCGTTTTCATCATCGCTACTGGGTCATATTGGCGTTCACAATAACGTTTTGCTGAAACGGCTATAGCCACTGCGGCTAAAATAATACCTAATAGGCCGGCAAGTAATAAAAAGCTCTCTGCACGGTTTAAACTATTTGAAATAGGTGATTGACGGTCTTTAACGCCGTACCATTGTTGGTTTTCTTTCATTTGTGGTTTAAGCCACTCGTAAAAGCTATTTATATCGGCCTCACTACCTGCATAAAGTTGGCGATAATAGACACGACTACCTGGCTGCACAACTTCGGTTTTTGCCACATCGTCAATATTAATAAGCACGCGGCGGCTGCTCGAAAATACATTAAATGGCGCATCAGGTTCTTCTACAATAACCTTTGAAACATTAAATAATGCAGCGCCAAGCTCTACTTGCGCGCCTATATCAATATTTAAACTGTAAAATACTGATTCACTTAGCCACACATTACCAGGCGTTGGTCCACTATTAGCAACCTTAGTTTCACCTGTTAGGGTATCTTTAACTTTTAACTGCCCTTTTAGCGGGTACGCATTAGATGCCGCTTTTACTGAGCTAAACTGCATTTCATCATCGGCAAACAACATAGTGTCGAAATACACCATTTGTGCCGTTTTTAAATTTTGGCTTTGTGCTTGAGTAATAAAGGCCGTATCAAGAACATGATCGCTGGCAAGTACACGGTCTGCTGCAATAAAAGCACTGCTTTTTTGCGCAATACTTTGCCCTATTCGCTCAGTAACCATAGACAGTGTAAGCACGGTTAAAACAGCAAGGGCGATAGCTGCGCTTATAACTGTTAACTCACCACGGCGAAATTCTCGCGAAAACAACTTAAGCGCTAACTTAACCCACATTAGCAACGTCCTCTACTTGGCTTTTTACCAGTAAACCCGCTTCTATTTGAATAATGTGCTCACATTTTTGTGCAAGCCCTTCATCGTGAGTAACCAAAATAAGCGTAGTACCGTGTTGCGTGTTTAAATCAAATAATAAGGATTCAATCATTTTACCGTTTTTGCTGTCTAAATTAGCCGAAGGCTCATCAGCAAACAGTATTTTAGGTGTACCAATAAATGCTCGCGCAATAGCAACACGTTGCTGTTCACCGCCAGAAAGTTGCGACGGGTAATGATCAATTCGATGGCTCAAGCCTACTTTTTCAAGCAAAACAATTGCTTGCTCTTTTGCATCACTTTCGCCAGCAAGTTCTGCTGGTAGCATAACGTTTTCTAGTGCAGTTAAGCTTTGTACTAACATGAACGATTGAAACACAAATCCAATTTTAGCCGCGCGCAGTGCAGCACGCTCTTCTTCATCTAAATTGTGTAATGGCTCGCCATCTAAAAATATTTCGCCGCTACTTGCGGTATCCAGCCCTGCTAATAAACTGAGTAACGTTGATTTACCAGAGCCCGACGTGCCAACAATAGCAACAGACTCGCCATGCTTGACATTAAAGCTGATGTCGCTGAGGATGGGCAGCTCACCTTCAAAGGTAGAGACTACTTTAGACAAACCATTAACCTGAATTATATTTAATTGAGAAAGCGCTGACATATGACTCATTCAATCCTTCGTTTAGTATTCATTTTATTTTTAGTTATCAAACCGCTGAGCGCAGCAGCCGACAACACGATTTTAATACTCGGTGACAGTTTAAGCGCAGCCTACGGACTTCAACAAGAAGAAGGCTGGGTAAAATTGTTACAAGATAAATACGATGACGAACACGCCGACATTGAACTTATCAACGCCAGTATTAGTGGCGAAACATCTGGTGGAGCCCTACGCCGTTTAGATGCATTGCTTGAGCAATACGAACCCACTCATGTACTTATTGAGCTAGGTGCTAATGACGGTTTACGTGGTTTTCCAGTCAAAAAAATGCAAACTAACTTAACGTCTCTTATTCAAAAAAGCCAAGCAGCTAATGCGATGACCGCCTTAATGGAGATTTACATTCCCCCTAATTACGGCCCGCGTTACAGTAAAATGTTTACAGACACTTTCTCGCGCGTTAGCGAAGAAACAAATGCGCATTTAATGAACTTTTTTATGCTAGATATTGCCAGCCAATCTGAGCTGATGCAAAACGATAGTTTACACCCTAACAAAAAAGCTCAGCCATTAATACGAGATGAGATGTATGACTCGATCAAAAAGTGGTTAAATAAAGACTAGCCAATTAATACACCGCAAGAGTGCCTTTTTAGGTCTCTTGCGTAATAAACACCCAAACAAACAATCGCTTATTGATTTTTAAAAAAATACACGTACTATTGCATACAACGTCGGTATGTGGCGCAGCTTGGTAGCGCACTGTCATGGGGTGGCAGGGGTCGAGAGTTCGAATCTCTCCATACCGACCAATTAACTAAACCTATATCAATAAGTTAAACTTCTCTTCAAAATATAGCCAAAATTCATCTGTTTTGATTCTACAATTTATCCGTAGCACTATCTTATTTATCTAAGCGCACTTAATAAAACTGAGTTTAGCTGGCTAGTTTTGTGGTTTTTGAGGGGGTTGTATTTAATTGTTATTAACTTGAAGTGGCCTTTGTGGAATCTATATGAAGGCATTTGATTTCAATTTATTGAAATTAAAATAAAAAAGCGCTCTAAGCGCTTTTTTATTAAAGTACTAGTGCTTGCGCCCTACACCATTACGTACCATATCTTGCCCTGTTTGGAATACATCTTCTGTAATACTGCGCGCTAAAAGCAGCTTTTGTTGGTCGTCAAACACGGCTACAAAACGACTACCATCACTATTGTTTGTTGCCATACCAACGCCCGAAACACCTTTAAGGCCAAGACCGCCGTTTTCTACATTTAATAAAAAGCTTTCTAATTCGGCTAGACTAGAAATTACATCATTTTCTTTATTCATTTTAACACTCTTTTAGTAAGGCTTTTAAATCATTATGGTGGCTATTTTATAGAGAAGAGCCAAAAACTTAAACCCTTGGCTCAGGTTAGTCACTAAATCGACTTTATAGCTAACTCTAAATTGCTTAGCGCACAACCAAACTCTTTTGCATTTACGCGATGATACTGTGTGTCACTCGTTGCTGTAAGGCTAATTATAAACTCGTCTTGTTGGGCTACCGCACTTTGCTCTTGGCTTAAACACATAGCTTGAGTAAGTGAACGCAGTTTTGAATTTGTTAAAATTGAGCCAAAACGCTGCACTGGCAGTGGAGGTATTTTTATAGCGGGTAACGCTTCATCTATTGTGCGTGCGCTTAAGGTAAACGTATTATTGGTAATTTCAATTACACTGCTTGTAGGCCAGTACGAATAGCTATAGCTCTTACTCCCAGGTTGGGCTTTACCTTGGTTAGCCAAATGCACTACACCACTTTTGCCTATTACGGTTATTAAACTACCTTCTGGCGATTTAATAACAACTAAGGCTGTATTTTCATCAATACCAAATCCATGTTGAATCTCTGTTTTAGTATTTTTCACTTCGTTTTTATTTAGCGCTGCTGCAAGCCTAAATGTACGGTTTTGTTCGCTAAATTGAGTATCTAGTACACCAAAGTTAAAACTGCCCAGCCCACCAGCATTAGTGTTATT
The DNA here is from genome assembly GCF_014077565.1 of Pseudoalteromonas sp. 5Ae-yellow. NCBI lineage: Bacteria > Pseudomonadati > Pseudomonadota > Gammaproteobacteria > Alteromonadales > Pseudoalteromonadaceae > Pseudoalteromonas > Pseudoalteromonas sp. 5Ae-yellow. The sequence goes on along the minus strand of NZ_JACGWD010000022.1, from coordinate 32,088 downwards.
TTCACTTTTACGAAGTGCCTCAAGGCTTGTCGTATTTGTAAGCATGCCCGTCACTTTACTTTGGATTGCAGCACCGGCTCCTTCACCTACAATTACTGGGCGAGTTTGCAATGCTTGCGTCCACGGGTATGGGTTATTGTTTTGATCAAATAATACCTTATGAGTTAATGCTGCATTACCGCTATTAAACATCACACCGGTACTATTTTTAATAAGTGATACAAGTGCATTAGGGCCATTTTTACATAAAGCGTATTCGGCCTTTGTGCGATTGGGATAAATCACTTCACGGTTATACACATTCATTAATGTATTTCTAAGCGCAGGTAATTCATCGCACGAGTTACTCGTAATCGCTTTAGCAAGCGCTGGCGTTAGTGCTAACCATTGAGTGTTTATATTTGATTGTGCCAAAAGACTTTGCGCTACATCTGCCGACTCATAAGGGTCGCGGCTCGAAGCCGTAATAGCAAGCATGGTGGGTTTTGCGTTATTAACTTTTAAACTGCCCGACACAAATTGTAAAATACTATTAGTCGCAACCTCATTATTAAAATCGGTATTTACTTGCTCTTTTAAACGCTCACCGTTTTTATTAAGTAGCGGTACTTCTAGCATATCAAATACAAAGTTGTACTCTTGCTGAGTTAGACTTTCTAATTGCTGATTATTTATATCGCGCCACTGCCAGAGTAAATCAGTTTTTGATACGCTATTTGACGATTTACTTTGTATGGCTTTAAGTGTTTTTAATACAGCCGTTTTTGCCTCAACATTATTATTAGGCCAATGCTGCGCGATGTTTTTTATTTGAGAGCTGCTAAGTGTATATAAATTATGTGACTTACCATCAATAACAGCCTCTTTTTGGCAATTATTAAGCTTGGCGCTAGTACAGGTAGTAAGCTCTGACCCCACTAAAATTAAAGTTTGGCTTTGCTCTTGAGCCACTGCATTTATTGAAAATCCTGCACCGACCAATGCCACTACCATACCCAGTAACTTCGGCTCTTGATCACGTAAAAATGCACATATCATAATGTAAACTCTAATATAAATAATAAAACTAATATGCTGTAGTTTAACAGCTAGCCACTTGCGCCTAAATATATTTTTATAAATGTTAAATAATTCAAGTCTCTGAAAAACGTTCGGGTTGAGCACTGCATTTAAATACATTGTTTAGTTTACCCCTCTGTCTTTGTAAATATTATCTAAACAAATTTAAACGGAGCATTTATTGACCAATTTCATTGTTTAAATTACGGTGGTGAATCATTTTATGTAACTGGAGTGAAATATGGACTTCTCTAATGAAGAGGTAAATTTTTTTGCTGAGTTATTTAAGCCTAATAAAAAGTCACATGCTCACAACAGTCACGTTTTAACGTTACAAAGTTCAGTACCAGCCAATATTGCTCACTTACTTAGTAGTGCTAATTTAACCCTGCTCGCAGAAGTTGCACACTATCAGTTATGGTTTCCGTTGGACTTAAAAATTGATAGCGCCGGTATAATCAAACCTATTTTAAACGCCCTGAAGTAATAGACACACAAGGCACACTGCGCAGTTGGCGCTGGAGTGAGCTAAATATTAAAAGCCAAGGGTTTAAAATTGAATCAATATCAAACACGGGGATGTTTTTAAAACCCCTCCGAAAAGGTAACCATTTAAATAAATCGCAGCACATGGAATTTATTTTGCCTAACAAACAAAGTATTTCGATGGAAATAGAACCCGTAAGGCAAAGCACACAAGGTATAGCCGCTAAAATAACGCAAATCCATAGCGGTCAAGAGCAACTAAGAGCTTACCTATTTGAAGAGCATAAACGTCAACATGCTAAATTATACGAGAATGGCCAATTAGTTGAGCAGCTAATTTAATAGGTGTTTACCCCGCTATACTTGCATTTAGTTGGCTTTATTTAACCCCCTCTCAATGTTAATCTGTACCCTTATTAATAAATCATAAGGATATGACAATGCCAGGTGCTTTTGCGCACATCACTGCTGTTAATATTGCAACGCAAACCAAATCACTCGCTAAAATGGATATGCCTAAAAAAGCAAAGCTTATTTTAAGCCAACGCCAAGCATACCTTGAACTAGGCTGTGTAGCCCCCGATTATCCTTACTTAGCTGTAGCGCAGCCTAGCCAAAATGCGTGGGCCGACCTAATGCACTATGAGCACACAGGCGATTTACTTAAAGCCATGATTGAATACTGTAAAACACTTGAAGGTGAAGCATTTGAAAAGTGTTTTGCCTGGTTATGCGGTTATATGGCCCATGTTGCTGCAGATATAACAGTGCATCCGGTTGTTGAATTAAAAGTAGGCCCTTACGCGCAAAACCAAACGGCGCACCGTACCTGCGAAATGAATCAAGACGCGTTTATTTGGCAACGTTTAAACTTAGGTGAGTTAGGTTATGCTGACCGCGTGCAACAAAATATTGGATCTTGTACTAACAAAGACGATAATTTTGATACCGATATTGCAAAAATTTGGCGACATGCTTTATTAACGGTTCACCCAAGCTACGCAGCACAACACGCTCCTAACTTTAATTCATGGCATAACGGTTTTCAGCTTGTAGTAAATAATGTTGAAGAAAGCTATCGATTATTTGCCTGTGCACGCCATGTTGCTGCTGATTTAGGCTTGTTTTATCCTCGCCCAAACGAAGTAGACCCCACTTTTATTGAACAACTAAAAACGCCGCACGAGCCTATGCATTACAACGATATTTTTGACTTTGCCGTTAGTAACATTCAGCACTACATAACCATTATTGCCAATGCCATATTTTTAGATACTGATTACAGTGCAATTAAAAATTGGAACCTAGATACAGGCTACGATGAACACAACACGATGACGGTATGGAGCAAATAAAATGAAACACTTACTTTGTATAAGCCTCATAGTATTACTTAGCGGTTGCTACACTCCTAAAAACAACAATCCAGAAGTGATGGCCGACTTAGCCTCACAATTAAAAGATATTGCTACAGCCGTTGATGGCACACTAAAATTTAGTGAAACACCCTATTCAACAACTGATGAATTGTTAAAAGCTGCTGTTAATAACGATTTAAGCAAACTTGCACCCTTTGGGGAATACACGCTTATTGTAAACGTACAAGATGATAACGCAGTGCTACTTTTATGTGATGCCAATACTGCTTTAATTGAAGATGCAGGCTGTACTGCTCAATCAGATATACAGCATTGGGGAGCAGGAGTTATTCATCAGTGCAAAATAACTATAAACGCCCAACAGCTCTGTAACTAGGTAGTAAAATACCTGCTATACATTTAAAGTTGAGCCGTCATCTCTTTGGGGTTAAACACTAAGCCATGGAGGCTAACATGCTCTGCAAAATTTTCGGCTGACATTGGTTTCGCAAAGTAAAAGCCCTGAAATTCTTTACACCCCATTTGCGCCATTATTGCTACTTGCTCTTGGGTTTCTACTCCTTCGGCTACACACTTAATATCAAGCTCTTCACACATAACGTGCACCGCTTTAACTAAACTTTTTTGACGCGTAGAACTTGTTACTTGACTGATTAATGAGCGATCTAACTTAAGTTTGTTAATAGGGTAATCGGCAAGGCGTGCAATATTAGAATACCCCACTCCAAAATCATCAACCGAAATAGTAAAACCCCACGATTGCAGTGTTTGCATAAGCTTTAGCGAATGCGCTTGGTTTGCCTCAAGAGAGGTTTCAGTCAGTTCTAACTCTATTTGAGGTGGCTTTACGTTGAAGTCGGCAAGGTATTTAACCAGTTTTGACATAAAATCGGTTTGGCTAAAATCAATTAGAGATATATTTATTGCCACCGGCACACTCGGTAAACCCGCCTTAGTCCAATTGGCAATTTGAGCGCAGACTTTTTGAATAATCAGATCGGTTAACCTACTGACCATTCTGTATTCTTCAGCAATAGGAATAAATACCACTGGCGACACATTACCTAGTATAGGACTGTTCCAACGCGCTAAAGCTTCAAGCCCTATACATTTACCCGTTGCATCTACTTTAGGTTGATAGTGTACCGACAAATCGCCCTGCTGAAGCGCTTCGTCTAATAACATCGAAATTTCGTATTTTTCGATAAAAGCTTGTGATTGCTTTTCGTTATAACCACTTAGAGGCATATTACAGTTTGCAACTTTAAGTGCTTCGCACGCATTACTAAGTACTGTTGTGCTGTTTTTTCCGTGATCAGGATACTTTGCAAAACCAAATAAAAATGATTGCTGACACTTAGTGCCAAACACATTATAAGTTTTATCTAATGTATTTTTTATTTGCATTAATAGCTTATCTTCAAGCTCGTTTTGCGAGTTTGCGCCAATTATAAAAGCAAGCTTTCCTACTCCTATATGGGCACACAACAACGGCCCATCTGCCATCGCCTTTAAACGCTTATACGCGTTAATAAGTAATGCTTGAGAGTCGGCTTTAGTGAGCTTTAAATTTAAGTATTCACTATTTGCACTTTGGGTAACAACGATAAAAAAACCTTTTTGGTATTTGCTTGTTAATCTGTTGCATTGCAGCTCAAACCATTCTCTATTGGGGAGTTTTGTTTGCGAGTCTCTAAAGCGTAAACGTTTATTTTCTTGTTCCATCATCGATAAGTTTTGTTTAATGAGCTGCTCTTGCGTGCAATCGTAAAAGTCGTATACACGGTAGTTTGTACTCATTGTTATTTGCTGGTAGCAGGCTTTAAAATAGCTTTTTTTGTACTTCACAATTTTATTTTGAGCATTAGGGGCGTCAAAAACTAAAGTAGGAAATAAATGAGAAAGGTTAACGCATTCTTCTTTTAATTCTTTTTTTATACCAAACATATCAATAGCGTGTTGATTAAAATCAGTAATGACAAGGTTTTCGTCAACAATAATTTTGGCTTTATTTGATTCGGTGAACAAGCTTCGATAAAGCTCATTTTTATCTTTAAGGTGTGTATTAGCGCTTATCATTGTTTTGTTTAAACGCTTAGCAGCCACAATTGTGCGTGCCACAGCAAGGGGAATACAAATGTTAAAAAATAAGAATATAAGCCCTGTAATGTATAAGCTGGCATCGGGAAGTTGTTGAGCAATGCCAGTTAAGCCCGATACATCAACGTTATTGATAATCATATAAAACGGTACAATATTTAATACGCCATAAGCAAGGGCTGTTCTATAACCAAGGAGCATAAGTGCGATTATTGGGCAGGAATACATATACATAGAGCCCACTTTAGCAAGCTCTAGGTCTGTTAAAAATAAGTTCATTGACACGCTAGCAGCTACAATGGCTATTAAAAGTACATGAGCGCTGAAGTGATAAAAACGCTTACTTGCTATAAGCAAACCGCATACAGTCGCAAAAAAACTGCTTGTTAATACAACAATATAAATTAAGTTAAACTCAATAGCGCTTGCGTACGTGTGGCACACCACAGCAAAACATAACACCATTACTAATGATAGAATAATGCGCAGTGCACTTACTCGCCAATTAGCAACCTGATCAGGGGCTGAATAGTGATCGTTTAATAAAAAGAACCTATTGAAAAAATGCATAATAAACAACAGTTAAAGCTCATTCTTCTATTAGACATTGATAACTTGTTAAAATCAATCAAATGAATATAATTTCTATTTACATTGTTCTATAAAATAGACAGGTGTAAACCTGCTCGTTAGCCGTTAAACATTCATTTTTCGAGTGTTTTTACAGTTATCCTCTTTAAGCGCGAAACCACTGCATCCTAAAAATTCACCGTGCTTAGATTTTCGTTTACGCATTTCGCGACCACACTTTTCACAAATTGGATGCTGCGTTTTACACTCTGTATTCACACATTGTGAATACGTGCTTTTATCAACCGATGGGCTACTACAGCTTTTACACACTCGTAGTTTAGTTTCGCAAATCTGCGTATTAGTACAGCTATAATAATCACCATACTGACCCGTTTTTGGCACAATTAATCCGTCGCTGCACGTATTACACTCTCTTTGCTTTAGTTGCGACTTGTTAAACAACGTGGAGCCGATTTGAATAGGATAATCGTCATTTACTAGTTCTTTTACAAACGCTGAGCATGCATAAGGGTCTGCAATTAAATACGCTTTATTTTTTGCGCGCGTAATACCTACATAAAGCAAACGCCTTTCTTCTGAGTGAGTGAATTCATCTTGCTCTGGTAATAACGACTCCACCAGGACGTTATTTTGATTATCGCTAGGAAACCCTAATTTACCTTGTTCAAAACCAATAATAATACAGTAATCGGCTTCAAGCCCCTTAGCGCTATGCAATGTCCAAAAATAAAGAGGGTTTGTATGCTTTTTATCTTTTAAATGCTGCTGCACGCTATTTAACATGTATCGGTATCGACTAAGTATGGCAATACTCGCTGATGCATCGTTTTTTTGAATAGTGCTTATGCTCTGCTGTACTTTTATTTCTATCGATTTAGTGCCTTGGTATAAATCGTCTAACAAAATAACTTGTGGTGTGGTTACTTGCGTATGTGTGCTGATCTGCTTTTTATATTGCTCAGGGTTTTGCATTACAAAGCGCCCCGCTACATCACTAATACTATTGTTATATCTAAATGTTTTTTGCAACATAGTAAGTGAGTGGCTGCCCACTAATTCATTAAAGCGTGTAGTAAGCGCTAAATTACCACCCGAGAACCGATAAATTGCTTGCCAGTCATCACCTACCGCAGTAAAGCGTATTCCGTTACCATATTTTAATATCGCATTTAAAAAGCCCATACGCGCACTTGATATATCTTGAAACTCATCAACTAAAATGTGGCTCCACGGAATATTAAAGTCTCCGCTTACTATCGCCTTTGTCGCTTGAATAATCATGTCGTCAAAATCAATGGCATTTTGCGTGCTTAGTTCATTTATATAGGCGTCATGAATTTGCACTAACAAGTTTGCATATTGTTGATAGTTTTTAATACCACTTTGCTTGATGCGCTGCGCTATTTGCTTATTACTTAGTTGCTCCACTCGAATAGCTTGTAAGCATTTTATGTACTTATCAATGCCTTGCTGTAACTGCCCTGAGTTATTTAAAGTATGAAATATTTCGTCGTTACTCATAGGTGTTAATTCAACATTATGCTGCTTTAATTGCTTTGCGAGAGTTTGCTCTAGCTTTCCTTCTACCCAGTTGTAATGAAAGGTCTCGAGTAAAGTGGTGCCATTTTTTTTATGTAACTTACGCTTAAGTGCAATTTGCTCGTTATAGTGTTTTTTATCTATATCGGCACGAGTATTCCCTTGCCTATCAATGCCAAAGTGCTCTAAGTAAATATCGTATTGAGGTATATAAAAGTCTGGTTGGTATTGCCCACTTAGCTCTGCGCCTTGATTAAAGTGATAATTCACCTCATAACTGTGCGCCACGCAATTCAAATGTAGCCAGTTTGAAATAAGCACTTCCTGATAACTTTTTACTTTATGACCCGCAAGGCTACGGTATTCGTTATCGCGTACGTATCGCTCGTACTGTGCATTATCTTTAAAGCTAAATATATCAATCGGCTCATGGAGTAAATCTACAAATGCTTTTAAAAACTGTGGCTCGGTTTGTATTTTTTTACTTACCCACCCAGTTAACCAACTATTTAATTGAACTGGGTCGGTTGCAAATTTTGACAACTCGATTGGCTTTTTAGCACTTTGTAATAATTTAAGCCCAAGCGCATGAAACGTTAAAATAGTGGGTACTTTGGTATGCAAGTTTGCATGCGTGGCGCGTTTAATAAAGCGCTCTTTAAGCTCCTTTGCTGCTGTTTTATTATAGGCCAGCACCAAAATTTGCTCAGGCTTGGCAATATTGCATGCTATTAGATCTAAAGACTTTGCTACCATCACAGATGTTTTACCTGTGCCTGCTGCCGCTAATACTAAATTTTTATCGTTATCGCGTATTACCGCTAAGCGCTGCTCTGTTGTTAATGGATTTGACTCTACTTGATTAAAAAAGTCATTTTTAAGAGTTAGTTGTTTTTTTTCATATTTATGGCGCAACTGTGCAATTGCATCGTGAGTATTGGGTGTAGTGCTCAGTATATTTAAAAATTTAATACTACTTGGCGATAAGTGCTGTTGCCACACACTTGTACTTTTAGCGTACTGCTTGGTAAGCAAAAATACATCATTATTAAGTGTTTTTATGGAACTATCACGTAAAAACTCATCTAAAGCATAGCGCTTGAGCGAAATCTTTGCGTTATTTACCTTTTGCTCAAGCAGGGCTGAAAACCGCGTGTTAAGGGCCGTATTTAAAGCGTTCGCTTGTGATTTGTTTAAAAAGCTAATTGATGTATTACTACTGTCGCACAAATTAATTTTGGCGCTAAATAAACGGTTTTTAAATATTGAGTAATTATAAAAGTCTTTAATTAAAAATGTCCATGCGGGAGCACCTCTAAAATGCACAACAAGGCGCTCTTGTTCAATAGCTACGTGTTTAATACGGGTAAAAAAACGGCCTAGCCAACTTGGAGTAGCAATATACTGCGCCATAATACTCAATATGAAGATATGCTTTACCTTAATTGTAACATACTCTTTTGTAATACATTTAGCGCTAAATCGATGCTTACTTAGTAAACAATTTCATTGGTAAGTTAGTTTTTAAACCTGGTGGTTAATACTTTGTTTACAACCATTAACAAATTTAAACATTTATAGATAGCTTGTTGTGTAACAATGCACATATACAAACTTACACTTCATATAATTGTTAGGTATATCCCCAATTAAACAATTATTTACAGCCTAATTAAGTGGTTTAAAGGAGCTAACATGCTTAAAAAATGCATTACCACAACGGCTTTAATTTTAGCATTATGCGCTTGCACGTCAGAAACAGAGTCGGATTTAGTAAAAACACAAGGTATTTGGGCAGGTTTTGAACTAGTTTCTGACGGTAACCGCACGCGTGTTAACGCAGAACTAAATGCAGGCGATGCTAATGGCTCTAACATTGTTTTAAGCGATAGCGACTCATTACAAGCTGTTGTTAATAGCACTGCTATTGTACTTACAAAAGATACCGACTTTTTAGACGTTGATTACCAAGCGTATATAAATGCCACTGACGATAACCAACAGTTTGATATAAAATTTAAACGGGATGATGGCATAAATGCTAATTCGAGCGTGGAGTTGCCTTTAAATTTTATTATTTTAACCCCGAGTAACAATCAAAATTTTGATATTAATAGTCCCCTTACAGTTCAGCTAGATGGCACTGATCCTAATAGTACTAGCCAAGTAGAACTTAGCAGTAGCTGCACTAACAATAATAATGAAACACTTTTACAATCAACGCTTTTTGCGCTTAACACTTCGCGCCTTGAAATAAATCTGCAAAGTTTAGATATGTTTAGCAGCTCGCAAGTAGATCAAGGTAAAACGTGTGATTTAACAATTAGTGTGAAACGCGATCGATTCGGTAGTATTTCGGGTGAATACGCAAACCAAAGCTATATTAAATCCCAGCAATCGCGCGCTATAAAAAATATGACTTTAACGTTTTAATTTGCACGCTAATTTACTCAGCGTTAAGCTACGCCTTTATTAAGTAACTCTACCAATTGTAATTGCCCTCCTTATTTATAGGAAAGCTAATAACAATTGATATAAAGGTTTATTATGACTAACAGCACATACCCTATTGGCACACCTGGCAAAAAATGGAATGACAACGATAAAGCCCAGTGGTTAACACGCCAAAACATTAAACGCAGTTACCAAAACGAAGTCGTAACGCTAATTAATGACCTTAAGAGCACCTTAGATATAGAGCAATACGGCGAGCTTAATTACACCGCTGGCACTTACCCATTATATATATTAAAAACGCCTAACTTTAATGCTAATAAACCAACTGTTTTAATCACCGGTGGTGTACATGGCTACGAAACCAGTGGCGTACATGGCGCACTTAGGTTTGCTAAAACATCGGCTATGCAATATTGCGAACAGTTTAATATTATTGTTGCCCCCTGCATTAGCCCTTGGGGATATGAGACTATAAACCGCTGGAACCCAGACGCTATTGATCCTAATCGCTCATTTTACGAGGGCAGCCCAGCTCAAGAATCAGCCGCTATTATGGCGTTTGTAAAATCATTAGGTACTGACTTAATCGCTCATATTGATTTACACGAAACAACAGATAGCGATAACAGTGAATTTAGACCCGCACTCGCTGCGCTTGAAGGCACTACAAATACTAACTGGAACATACCTGACGGGTTTTATTTAGTTGCAGATACCAAAAAGCCTGAGCCGGAGTTTCAAAAAGTCATTATAGAAAGCGTTGCAAAGGTAACTCATATTGCACCGAGCGATGAAAATAACCAGCTAATAGGCGTACCTCAAGAGCAATTTGGCGTGATTAACTATGCAGCACGCGATTTAGGTTTATGTATGGGCTTTACTGATGCACCCTATGTAACTACTACAGAAGTGTACCCAGATAGCCCAACAGCCACCGATGAAGAATGTATTTTGGCACAAGTAGCCGTTATAACGAGCGCGCTAAATTACATTACAACCTCTACAAAAGATTAACCACTGTTCAAGAGCGGGTACTCATTAAATTAAGTACCCGCCAAAAAAAGAAACAACCTGATAACAAAAGACAACCCAAAAGAACTGGTTTTGTTGGATTTAAAGGTATAAGGTTAGCCTTCCCTCAAATTCAAGGAGTATACATTGGGGTTTAAAAACAAATATGGACAGGTAAGCCTCTATACTGAAAATAACGTTGTTATCGCTCACTTTTCGGGATACATCACCTCAGGGCTTCTTCGTGCGTTTAAAATTGAACTATGCGAAAAAATAAAGTCACTCAAAAATCAGCCTTGGGCCTATATTAGTGATTCTTTTGATGTTTCGGCTGCAACGCCTGAGGCAGAAAAAGAAATGATAGATATTAGCCATTTAATGAAAGCAAACAACTGCCTAAGTAGCGCGTTTGTACTCACATCAGCTATCGCTATAAATCAAATGAAGCGCATTTTAGAGTGTGCAAAAAGAAACGTTAATTTTAGTGAGTGCATATTTACCGATTTAGATAGCGCTAAACAGTTTGTTTCTCACAACTTAAAAAGTAAGCAAGGCCAACTGATATAAAATAATTGACCTTGCTTTATCAATCTTAGTTTTTGTAAAACTGACTATCTTTGGTTATCGTAATGCTGCCGTTTTCTTGCGCTGTTACAATAAATTGTAACTTACTCACTTTACGCTCAATATTGTAACCATCGGCTGTTACAGTAACGGGGACTCTTTTCATCGCACCCGGTTGTACAAGCGTAGATCTCGGACTTGAGAGCGTTGCTCCTGGTAAACCCTCTATGGCAATACTGTAATGCAGTGCTTGCTGCGTTTTATTAATAATAGTAAGTGTATAAGGGTTTTCTACAAGGCCCTCGTAGTTAACTCTATAAAGCACATTCCTATCGCGTAGTACTGAGGCTTCTATTGGTGTACGTTGCAGCATCCATGCAAACATAGATATTATTAACAAAGCCGTTAATGCGCCATACCCTACTAGCTTTAACCTAAATGGATTAGTTTTTTTACCTTCCATTTGTTTCTCACTGGCGTATTTAATTAAGCCTTTCTCGTAACCAAATTTCTCCATGGTATCGTCGCAGGCATCAATACATAAGCCACAATTTATACATTCATATTGCAATCCATTTCGAATGTCTATTCCTGCAGGGCATACCTCTACACACAAGTTACAGTCTACACAGTCACCTAAGTTAAGCTCTTTGGGGTCAGCTTTGCGTTTACGTGGTCCTCGGCTTTCACCTCGCTCGTTATCATATGTAACAAGCAACGTATCTTTATCAAACATAACAGCTTGAAAACGAGAATAAGGGCAAGCAATTGTGCACATTTTTTCGCGTAAAAACCCTGCATTGCCATAAGTACAAAAAGCGAATAAAAACACCCAAAAGCTCGTTATACCTGACCACTCAAACGTAAGCATTTCCATATACAAACTTTTAGCCGGAATAAAATACGCCATAAACGAGGTGGCAGTTAAAATAGAAATAACAATCCACGCACTGTGCTTAGTTATTTTTTTTCGCCAAGTGCTTAGCGTCCACTGTGATTTATCTAATTTAATTCGCTGATTTCGAGTGCCTTCTATGCGTTGCTCTACCCACGAAAACATGAGCATCCATATTGTTTGCGGGCACGTATATCCACACCAAACCCGACCAAGCCAGTTAGTTATAAAAAATAATGCAAAAGCCCCCACCATAAATAGCAGCGCTAAAATCATAAAATCTTGAGGAAGGAGTGTTAAACCAAAAATAGTAAAGGTTTGCGTTGCCACATCAAGCAGCACAGCTTGTTGACCGTTATATTGAATCCACGGTATTGCAATAAAAGTTAGCATTAACAGCCAACCTAAATTACGGCGTATGCGCTGAAAAAATCCTTTTTGCTCGCGGATATAAATTGGCCCTTCGGTGTTATAGGGCTTAATGATCATGTCTTCTTCTTTTATATCAAACTTCATAGTACTTGCTTCATAATGACGGGTATTAAGCAAGTATTTGCAACTTTCAGACCAAGCTGAAACTTTAATTACTTCATTGATATTAAAGAAATTATTTTAAAAAACAAAAACCGAGCTCGCGATATAAAGCGCATATCGCGATATATCACGATTTTTTAGTGATTCCCAGCTTTCGCATTTTTGAGCGTAGTGTACTCTCAGGTAAGCCCAACTTAACTGCCGCCCCTTTATCGCCCGATATTTGCCAGTGCGATAACGCAAGAACAGAGGTTATATGCTGTTTTTGCGCTTCATCAAGCGTAAGTGAAGGATTAATAACGACTTCGCCACCCGCTTGCAAAGGCTGGCTTAGCTGAAGCACAGCCTGATTAGATAAAATAGCTTCGCGTTCCAGTACATTTTGCAGCTCTCTAATGTTGCCTGGCCAATCATAGGCTTGCAGTTGTGTAATTGCTTTTTTACTTAGCCCTTTTAAATGTTTACCCAGTCGTTTATTTAGCTGCGCAATTAAATTAGCGCATAAATAAGGAATATCCTCTTTTCGATCTTTAAGGGCGGGTACTTTTATAGGAAATACATTGAGCCGATAATACAAATCAATTCTAAACGTGCCTTTTTGTACCATTTCCCACAGGTCGCGATTAGTCGCTGCAATTACTCTAATATTTACTTTTAGCGTATTGCTGCCACCTACACGTTCAAACTCTTGTTCTTGGAGGACTCTAAGCAGTTTACTTTGCGCCTCAAGTGGAAGCTCTGCTATTTCATCTAAAAACAAGGTGCCTTTATCAGCAAGTTCAAAACGCCCTTTACGGGGTTCATTTGCACCTGTAAATGCGCCTTTTTCATGGCCAAAAAGTTCCGATTCTAGCAAACTTGGGGTAAATGCGGCGCAATTTACTTTTATAAAGGCTTGTTCGCTACGCTTGCTTAGTCGATACAAATTACGGGCTACTAATTCTTTACCCGTGCCATTTTCGCCAAGTATAAGCACTGTGCTGTCGGTTTCACTTACCAGTTTTATTTGATCTAACATGGTTTGAAATATATGACTTTGTCCAACTAGCCCTGAGTCTTGCCAATCTTCGTTAAGTTCTGCAATTAAGTAGTTGTTTTCATCTTTTAGCTGCTCACTTAAATGCTTTACTTGCTCAAGTGCCTCTTGCAGTGCATTTTGTGTTTGCTGTTGCAGTGATATATCGCGAAATACCGCTACAGCACCAATTAACTCATCATTTTGATAAACCGGTGTTGAGGTGTATTCCACTGCAAATGAGCTACCGTCTTTACGCCAAAAAACTTCATTTTTAACTTCACGACGTTTGCCGTCAAACATGGTGCAGTAAATTTGGCATTCATCTGCGGGATAAGGTGTGCCATCAGCATGAGTATGGTGATGATATTGGTGTATTTTTTTACCTAATAGCTCCTCAGCCCGCCAGCCGGTCATGCGCTCAGCGGCAGGATTAACAAACACCGCATTACCCGATAGGTCAAAACCGTATATGCCCTCACCTACTGCGTTTAGCAATAATTTAGGATCATTTAAAAATTGTTTTATCATAAATACACCTCGCGAAATATCGCGAGCATTATGGCAATTTTACACACTAAGTGCACTCATTACTTAAAATGCACTCACGTGCCCATTAAAACGCTATAAATAGTGCTGAAATAGCGTTTTCACATCTATTTTTGCACCTAGCCTTGCGGCTATTAAATAAAGCCCTGCAAGTTTTCGGTGAATAAATAGGGCATCAACGGGCGGTGTGTGCCATTGCTGAGATTGTGCACTAAGAGCAAGCCCTGCATTTTTAATTTTGAGCGCGAGTTCGCTGTTTTTAAAATCAAATTTTCCTTCTGCTCTTAGTGGCTCGCACGCCATTAAGAATAAATCAATGACGTTGTTTTTATACTCATCAACTAAGTCATTTTTAAAATAACCAATATGTGAAGCCGCTTTAAGTACACCTTCTCGTTGTTTTCACTACCCGCTTTAAATAAAGCTAAATACGCTAAACTAAGCTCTGTTGATATTTCTCGGGTTGCACCAAAATCAAATAAAACAATTTTTTGTGTATCAAGCTGATAATGAAAATTGGCAAAGTTAGGGTCGGTTTGAATTAATTTAAATTCAAACATTTCTTTAAAAAACAAATCAATAAGTTGCTCTGCAACAAAGCTTTTTTGACTATCAGGTAGCTGTGTAATGCTCTCAATGGGCTCTGCTTTTATATATTCCATAGTAAGTACTTGTTGTGTGCTGTGCTCTGGATATACGTTAGGCACTTTAAAGTGGGGATTAGTTGCTAGTGCATTTTTATAACGTATTAAGTACTGAGCCTCCCGCTTATAATCAGCCTCGGCTAATAACTGCGCTTTAGCCTCACTAATAAGTGGTTTAATATTAAGATCTTTTGGCAATAATCGAGAAATCGTTAATAAAGAAATAACGTTATCGACATCACTTACTACACTTTTTGCAATACCAGGGTATTGAATTTTAACAGCCAGTTGCTCACCATTCTCCTTGTAAGCTAAATGAACTTGCCCTATAGAAGCCGCTGCAAAAGGTCTTAATTCAATATGAGAAAAACGCGCTAGCCACTCATCCCCCCATTGCTCTTTTAACACTTCAACAAGCTGCTTATGAGGCATTGGATTCGCGTCTGAGCGCAGTAAAGCAAGTAACTGAGACAATTCAGGACTAAGTAAATCACCGGCATCCATTGAAAGCAATTGCCCGAGCTTCATTGCGGCGCCACGTAAATGAGATAGCTGTATAGCTAGTTTTTCAATGTTTTTAGGTTGTAGCAGTAAGCTTTTATTGTCCCAACCTTTACCTGTTAGCGCGCTCTTAGCGCCATCAACTAACATGTTGGTAGCAACACCTGTGGCAAGTGAGCCTAATTTTGCAAAGCGAGAAAGCCTAGAAGTGGGAACAGTACGAGGAGCCGCCATAATATTAAAACCTAATTAGCCTGAAAGTCAGGCTAATTAATACGTATATTATAAGTAGGTAGATCTACTTATAGACGAGGTACTAGCTTAATTGCACCTTCAACCACTTTCATATCAAGTGGAAGCTTACTAAGTAGCATCATTTTAGGGTCATCCATATTTAGAGTATAAACAGGGTTAACCGCTAAAAAAGCATTAATCACATCCATTGCTTGGCTATCAAGTGCACCTAAATTACCTTTGAAACCACCGGCATCAACACTCGAATCAAGTAATTTAATATTACGTAAAAACACCGCTTTTTTCTCACTGTCGTAAAATGGGCTACCTTCAATTTGTAGCTTTAAACGCACTGGGTATTTAAGTGCGAATGCATTAATTTCAGCGCTTGAATCAGCACCAAGAACAACAACGTCGCGGTTATCAGGCCCAATATTTACACTTAAGTCGTTTACATCAAACTGAACCGGCAAACCCATTAAGCTTACTTTTTCACTTAACTTTGGTAATTGCTTACCCAGTACAGACTCAACCTCAGAGTTAGTAAATGAATATACTGATATGCCTTGCGTGGTATTACAGGCGGTTAAAAATAACGCTGCAATAATAACTAAAATTCTCATGAGAACCCTTTTGTTTATAAATTAGTGGTACATAAAAAAGCCGCTATTAAAGCGGCTTATTAAAATAGTAACCAGCATATATTACGCTGGTTCTAGGGCGTGTTGACCTTTGTGGATTGAAATTTGTTCAATCTAGGGTCGATTTAATCGCGGCGTGAGGTTTGTAACCTAGCGGGCTAAGTCAAAACCGAGCAACAAAGAGTTAATCGTCCCTAGAAAGAACCAAAGGGCAGCGCATGTTTGGCATTTATGCTGCGTTATCGCCTATTTATGGGGAATAACCACACTACATAGACTCTGCCTTGCCTAAATACCAAACAGTCTGCTGCAAATTCAACCACGAAAGGTCAACACGCCCTAGTGCATTAAGCTGCAAGTGTCGCTTTAAGTCGCGTTAGTGTGTCAGGTTCAACTGAACCAGCACTGAGCGCTAATAACTGTTTTAAATAATAGTTTAAATCAGCATGTTCGCCACGATGTTTGTCATCTAACATGGCTACTTGTTCTGCCATTCTAAGTGACTTATCGGTTGAACTTACGTTCGCTAGTATTTCCATGCGCGTAATAAGTTGATCTGTATTTAATGCTGTTTTAAGCGGTGCTTGATACTGACTTGGTAACGCTTCATTGTTTTCAAGTGCTGTAATTAACGCATCTAGATTAGCTTGCTCTGATTTGCTTGTAAGCAATGCAAGTTTATCGTCAATAGCTGCTAGCAACTTAGTAACCTTTGACGCTAACGATCTAAATTGCGTGTACCCTTTCACTTTTGTTTCTAGGTCGTGCAACTGTGCTCTTTGATTTACGTCACTAAGTGCTGCTTCAAGCTCAGCGAGTTCTGCAACTGCTTGCTTATCTGACTCGTTTTGCTCAAGTTTTTGCTGCTCAAATTCACTACTACGTTTAGTAAATGTTTCATCGTTAAATTGACGAAATTTTTGCCATAACGCATTTTCAGCTTTTAAACCTGCAAAACCAATTGTTTGCCATTGCTGCTGCATTTGCTTCAACTCTTGGCATGCAGCGGCTAAATCATCGCTTTGTGATAATTGCTGCGCTTTTTCTACTAACTCATTTTTAAGTGCAGCATTACTTTTATGAAATGCGTTTAATAAAGCCAGTACTTGTTGTTGCTCGCTTTTATAACGATCGTTTAGTGTACGGTATGTTTTAGGGTCAACTTTACCCACACTGCGCCACGCTTTGTTTAAACGGTTGTATTGGCTTTCATATTGCTTCCAATCAAAGTCATCCTTAGCCGTAGGTTGTAAATGAAGCGCGTGCATGTCGCCAATAATACTTTCGCGTTGTGCTTTTGAGGCCTCGCGTTGTACTTCTTGCTCTGCAAAGTAACTACGACAAGGTGCAAATAACAGCTCGATTTTTTCATCAAACTGTACGCCTTGTTGCTTTTCTTCATCTGTATCTAAACGACCTAACTCATTCCAACGCTTGCGTAGCACTTTTACTTGCTCTGCGCGTTGTTGTGGGTCAGTACACTCTTCACTTACTAATGCACTTACTTCTTCTAATAAAGCTTTACGCTTTGGTGCTGCTGCGTATTTTTGCCAATCTTTTGCATCCGCAAGTTGCGCTTCAAGTTCCGCTTTTATATTTACAAGCGGCTGTTGATATTGCTCAGTGAGTGTATTAAATAACTCTTCAAACCCTTTAAACACGCCAAAGGCAACATTAAAACGGCCTTCCTCAATCAGGCGTTTAACATCACGAGCTTTGCGTTTTGCTTGGCTTTGGTTTTTTTCAAGTGGCTTAACTAGCTCACTCATTGGTGCTAAAAATTGCTTTTTATGCGCATTTAACTGCGTTTTAAAGGTACTTTGCAATGCACCATCTAAAATATTTAAATGACTACGCGCTGCTTTAAAACCATTATTAAATTCAGTTAGAATTGCATCGTATTGTGCTAAATCTTCTGCTGGCTTAATTTCGCATAATGCTGCAAAAGCGAGTTTGTACTCTTTAATAGCAATTGTCAGCTCAGGTAACTTAGCAACTTGAGTAAATAGTTTTTCTAACTTGCTTACAGCCAGTTTAGATTGTGCATTATTAGCTAATTCTGTTTCGCTAATAGCTTGCTTAGCTTGCGCTACTTTTGCATCAAGCCAATCTTGTTGAATTTGCTCTGGTGTTTCAAGGCCTAGCTGTAAGGCGTTTTCAATTTCTTCAGTTAAAGCTTCAAGCGTTGCAAGTGCTAGCAATTGGCGCTGCTGTAGCGCTAATTTCTGCTGCTCTTTATCATGTACCGCTTTTAGCTGTTCAATGTGTGCATCTAACTTAGTTGTGATTGAAATATATTTTTCGTCAAGAAGCTTAACGCGTTCATCACTCAGCCATTTTAGCTCAAGTGCTTGCCACTGGACCATCAATTCGCCGGCTTGTGGATTTACAACACCAAAATCTGTTTTTTCGCGTAAGGCATTTAACTTAGCTAAAATAACACGTGTTGCACTTTCAACTTGCAGTGGCATTTCAATTGCTAAACGCTCATTTTCAATATGCGTTTCAAGTGCTGCTTTTGCACCACCCTTTGCATGCTTTACTAATGGCTTAATTAATTGATGGGTAATAACAAGTTCAACTAATTGAGCTTGTAGCTCTTCGCTACCTTCTTTAAATGCTTTTTCTACTAGTTTTGGATTTGCCAAACGTTTCAATAACTTAACGCGTACTTGCAGTTCTTTCTCTGCAAATGCTAACTTTTCGAGTGTTTTAACGGGTGCAAAACGCTCTATGTATTCACTTTTAATTTGCGGTGTTAGTGCACTTTCGCTATTTAAAACAGCATTAGATATTTGTAGTTCTGCTATATCTTTTAATGCTTGATCTTGTTTATACGCTTTCCACCAAAGTGGTAAATCGTTTACTTTTTGTAGTGCTTTACGGCGTATTTCAGCTGAGCTGTCTTCAAGTGCTAACGTGTTTAATATGGTTGCATCACGTTCAATATCTAATTTTTCGATAGCATCAAGACGAACTTGTTGCTTAGGGTGTTTCCATTTCGGTGTAAAAAGGTGCTTAAAGATCATGTTCACTAAACCTAGCTATTTCGTTGTCTGATTTAAATTCTTTTTGTAGTTGAGCTTTTGTCTTTTGGATCATTTCACCATTAGCACCAATCGTAAATTGCTCATTTGATTGAGCCACTTTTGCTTGATACAACATAACCAACTGCACTGTTTGTTGCTTTTGCTCGTCTGATAAAACAGTTCCGTCTGGCCATTTTCCAGTAGACGCACCGTATTGCAAGCGTTCGAATAATTCGGGAGTAATATTTTGTACAAGATTGTCGATATTCATGTCATTTTTTCTTTTTTAGAGTCACTAAAACAATACGGTTAATAAGATACCAAATACACCCTACGCCAATAGCCGCAGTATAAGCATACCACTGAAGCGTTTTTTCTTGCGGTTGTAAAAAGTACAAACAGAAAAAACCACCTAAAAATAAGATAAGCGCTAAAAAGGAGTGATTTATAAACATCTGCTTTTTTTTAATTCGCTGTTCGCGCTGAAGTTGTAAAACTTGCTCGTCGTTTAGCTCTGCAATATTGCTTTCGCAATGCGGACATTGCTTATGTTTATCTGAAATTGATTTTGCACATTTTGGGCAACGAATGATCGCCATACTTCTCTCCATACTACGCATAAAAAAAGCGCCTTTCGGCGCCTTTATTGTACTTGTTTTATTTCTCGTTGTCTTTTTTGAATTCAAACCAATAACTGATTTAGAGACGATAATCTAACAAGTTACTCATTAAGTTTAGTTACTCAGTGTCTTTTGACTGTTTCCCTAAACGTTTTTCCCAGAAAGTGGCATTTTTAATACCTAGTTTGACAGGGTCAAATGTGATTTTTCCACCTTTTTTCTTCTGATCTTCGTAATCGCTCAAACATAGTAAAGCAGGCTTAGCTACAAAGAAAATAGCTAAGATACCCAATATGTTAATCCAGGCCATTAAACCAACGCCAATATCTCCAATAGTCCAGATATAACCTGAATTATTAACCATACCGTATGCAACCATAAACATAATCACGAACTTCACGAGGACAAGTGGGATATTGCCTTTAAAATAACGATTTAAGTAAGCAATATTAGTTTCTGCAATAAAGTAATAAGCGAGTATTGTGGTAAAGGCAAAGAAGAATAATGCAATACCGACAAATGCTTGTCCAAAGCTGCCAAATACACTAAATAAAGCCATTTGAGTAAAGGCTGCTGAACCGACCTCAGTCGCTGCATCAACATTTTGTACAATGAACTGCCCTGCTGGTAACTCACCCACAACATTGTATTGCTGCGTTATTAAAATCATGAGTGCTGTTGCAGTACATACAAAAATGGTATCAACATAAACAGAGAAAGCTTGCACTAAACCCTGTTGAGCAGGGTGATCAACCTCTGCTGCTGCGGCTGCATGAGGCCCACTACCTTGCCCTGCTTCATTAGAATATATACCACGCTTAACGCCCCAACCAATAGCGGCACCAAAACCGGCCTGCGCAGTAAATGCATCACTAATAATTAAATAGAATATATCGCCTACTTTATCTAAATTTAAAAATACCACGATTAATGCCAGTACTATGTAACCAAGCGCCATAAATGGCACTACTATTTGCGTAAAGTTCGCAATACGTTTTATACCGCCAAAAATAATAAACGCTAAAACAATAAGGATTATTGCCAAAGCGACTAACTTAAAGCTACCTACATCACCAAAACTAGTCGAGACCATATTGCCATCGCCAAATACTTGGGTAAACGCATTACCTACCGCATTCGCTTGTACACCAGGCAGAAAAACACCACATGCAATAATTGCCGAAACAGCAAATAAGACAGCCAACCATTTTTGTCCTAAACAACGGTCAAAATAATAGGCTGGGCCACCACGATATTGCCCGTCTTCTTCTGTTTTATAAATTTGGCCTAAAGTAGATTCTGCGTAAGCAGTACTTGCACCTAGAAAAGCAACAACCCACATCCAAAAAATAGCACCTGGCCCACCAAAACCGATAGCTGCTGCCACACCTGCGATATTACCAACGCCTACGCGTCCAGACAACGATACTGCAAGGGCTTGAAAAGATGAAATACCTTTATCAGACGTGTTAGGACTAAATAATAACTTACACATTTCTTTAAAATGTCTAACTTGAGCAAATCTAGTTAGTACTGAATAAAACAAGCCTGCGCCTAGGCATAAATAGATGAGTGCATTACTCCAAACAACATCATTAACAGCGCTTACAAAAGCTTCCATGGATATCCTCTATAGTTATATTTATTATTTTTTAATTACGAGACTCTGTTTTAGCTACTACGCTACATAAGCTTTACGAAATAAGATTTCACCTCTTCCGCCCCGACTCATGATTTAATTAATATTAACTTAAGTACCCCAAGGTTGTTAACACTTAATTTTCAAAATATATAATTACACACTTGGCAAAAGGCACTACATCTGTAGTATTTAAATGAAAGTAGATTGATTTGTACCGATACGGTGATGATACGCAGCGAAGAAGCGTTGAAAACGTTTTAAGAATAAAGCTGCTATATGATTATTATTTTTTTATACAAAGGGTTTTATTAAAAGCAAAAAGGGTATCAAAACTATTGATACCCTTTTAGATAAGCGTTTTATCTTAAATCATCAACAACATTAACAATAGCCGCTAATGTATCTTGACCAAATTGATAAGAACGACGGTCTGACCAGCCATAGTCTGGATCAGGTAAATCGTTGTTGTCTTTAAATGGCATTTCAATTGTGTACGTTAATGCTTTGAATTCTTCAGCAGTAGCTGATGAACCTACCGTAAGGTTAGCTTGACCTGGCTCATCTTTTGGATAGCCATGCTCATCTTGAAACTCTGGAGTAATAGTCAAAAGCGCAGCTTTAAAGATATCTTCAAGGCCTTTAAGACGAGCATCGTAACTTGGAATACCTTCACTGCCTGCCACAAAGTTATAAGGTATAGCTTCATCACCGTGTATGTCTAAGTGCATATCTAAGCCAGCTTCGCGCATTTTATTAAGCACTAAGTAAACCTCGGGGCTATTTTCCATACTTGGTGTTTGCCATTCACGGTTTAAGTTAACGCCTTTAGCATTAGTACGAAGATGTCCGCGTGCGCTGCCATCTGGATTCATATTTGGCACAACGTAAAACACTGCTTTTGATAGAAGCGCAGCTGCATGTGGATCCTCGTCATCAAGAAGTTTGTGCAGTAGACCTTCAACATACCACTCTGCCATTGTTTCACCTGGATGTTGACGTGCTGTGATCCAGATGTTTTTCTTATCTTCACTTGGCTCACCAATTTTAAGCACACTCATATCGCGGCCATCGAGTGTTTCACCAAGCGTTATTAATTGGCAAGCACCTTGGCTTTGTGCCCAAGACAATAAATCTAAATGGCGGTCGTAACTGTATGGTGCAAAGTAAGCAAAATAAACACTGCCGCACTCTGGTTCAATTTCAAAGCTTAATGTGCCATTTTCATAGCTTGATGGTACGCGAAACCATGTTTGACGGTCATATGATGCAACAGCTTGATACCCTTCCCAACCATCTGGGTAAGCTGATTTATCAAGCTCATTAATATTTAACTTATGCAATTGGTAAGGTGTTGTTTCAAGACGAAAGTGAAACCACTGATAAAATTCAGACTGGTGATCTTTATTAATTTCTAATTGAATATTTAAAGGATCGGTGGCTTCAATAACTTTGATATTACCACTGTCGAAATTGCTGCTGATTTTCATGGAAAAACCTTTAGGTTGAATAAGTTTATCTGTTTATTAATTCACAGAACTGACATTATTTTGTAAATAGTAAAACGAATGTGCATTTTCTTAATTAAAGCCTATCACAAGGCATACACTTTAAAAATAATACACGACCAAAAAAGCCAGCAACATGCTGGCTTTTAAGTCACTGCAAATAAATTAGCGAGGTAAGCTTGGGAATGACACTTCGGCCATATCGCGCATACAACGAACTACTTGGCAGCTGTAACCAAACTCATTGTCGTACCATACATACAAAACGATACGGTTATCTTCAACAATCGTTGCTTGTGAATCAACAACACCTGCGTAACGGCTACCTACTAAATCGGTAGATACAATTTCCGTTGATGCGGTGTAATCAATTTGGTCACGTAAGTCTGAATGAAGTGCAGTATCGCGTAAAAATGCGTTTAGCTCTTCAACTGATGTGCTTGTTGCTAAGTTAAGATTTAAAATAGCTAGCGACACATTAGGTGTAGGTACGCGGATTGCGTTACCTGTTAATTTGCCTTCAAGCTCTGGTAATGCTTTTGAAACCGCTTTTGCAGCCCCTGTTTCAGTAATTACCATGTTAAGTGCTGCGGCACGGCCACGGCGCTCTGCTTTGTGGTAGTTATCAATAAGGTTTTGATCGTTCGTGTACGAGTGTACAGTTTCAACATGACCATTATTAATACCAAACTTATCGTTTAGTGCTTTAAGCGTTGGTGTAATTGCATTAGTTGTACAGCTTGCTGCACAAACGATTTTATCTTCAGGTAAAATATCTTTGTTATTAACACCATATACGATGTTTTTGATATTACCTTTTGCAGGAGCTGTTAATAATACTTTTGCAGCGCCCTTACACTCTAGATGCTGGCCAAGGCCCGCTTCGTCTTTCCAAATACCGGTGTTATCAACAATTAATGCATCGTCGATACCGTATTGAGTGTAATCAATTTCGCTAGGAGAGTTAGCGTAAATAACTTGAATGTAGCTACCGTTAGCTTTAATTGCATTACGCTCTTTATCAATAGTGATTGAACCATTGAAAGGACCGTGAATTGAATCACGACGCAGTAAGCTTGCGCGCTTTTCAAGATCCCCATCTTTACCGCCACGCACAACAATAGCGCGCAAACGTAAATCTGCATATGGACCTGATTTTTCAATTAATAAACGCGCTAGTAAACGACCAATACGACCAAAACCATACAATACAACATCGCGTGGTTCTTTCGCTGGTAAGTCAGCTATTTCTGCAAGTTCATCTTTTACAAATTCTTCTACTGAGCGGCCTTTAGCTGCTTCTGTGAACAAATAGCTATATGCAAGTTTACCAATATCAATACGCGCAGAGTTTAATTCCATTTTGCTGATAGCTTCTAAAAATGGAAAGCTTTCGCGCAAACGTAATTTAGTGCCTTCAAACTGAGCAACGGTTTTGTGAGATTTGATAATATCAATAGTACTGGCATTTACGAGAGGACGGCCATATACAGCGATTTCGATACCACGATTACGGTAAAGTTTACCAATGATTGGTTGCATGCTTTCTGCGTAATCTTGGCGCTCTTGCCAACTATTTGTGTATTCTAACTCGTGAGATGAGGTCATTTTATTTACCTAAGTTTATCATTTTGAACGGATAGCCTTTAAAAATGCACTATATTTTGAGAGTAATGCACTTCAGGCAGGGCTATTCTAATTTAATCTGAAGTTATTCTCTACTGTTAGGCGTTAAATGATTGCGTTAGAATAGCAAGGTAGATATTCATTTGGGGTTAAGGGATGCTTAAAAAAGCAAGTGTACTATTGGGTTTGCTAACGTTGACAGGGTGTGAAGAACCGTTGACACTCGCACAAGTGTGCAAAGAAACACCTGGCTTTTGTAGCGACTTAAACAAAGACAGCCACTGCAAGGATGAGCGTTCTGATGTGATTATCAAACGTTACATAGAATACAAAGACCCTACTGATGAAAATAAATACCAATTACTCAAGGACTTTGAATCCTATAACCAATGTATAACTGTGGCCGCTAAAATTGAACATATTAAGTTAAAAGCTAAAAAAACGTCACGTATTGACGGTCAATTAACGAGCATTAAAGAAATGACTCGCTTATATCAAGATACCCAAAATACAAACCATCCAGGTTTGCTCTACTACCAATGGTCACGAAATAATAACCAAAGTGCACTGACTAAATTATTAGCGATAGAAAATGACAAAAGTGTAACGCAAAGTGCCGAAATGCAATTTTTTCTAGCATCATACTATATTAAATTTGATGATGAAAAAACCATCGATTTGCTTTATAAGACTTTAGAACTCAATAAAAAAGACAACGTACCGAATCCTGAAGTGTATACATCACTTATTAGTCTTTTTTATAAACATGATAAATTTAAGCATGCATATATATTTTCTAAAGTAGCGCAAATGTCGGGGATTGAAAATATTGACGTGTTTGAAATTGAGCAGCAATTAATAACGAATGGTAAAAGCTTAGACAGCCTAGATGTACTTGCAGAGCAAACATTTCAGCAAATAATGGCAGGTGATTTTGTATCTCCTCGAGAGTTTTAAAAAAGTTTTCTAACGGTACAACTAAATAACTCCGCTAGAGCGGAGTTATTTTAGACAATAAAAAAGGCAGCTTACGCTGCCTTTTTTTATTTTGCTTTGCTTGTGCCCACTTCTACGCGGGTTTTAAGCTTTTGACCTGGTCGAAAAGTCACCACGCGACGTGCCGAAATAGGAATATCTTCGCCTGTTTTCGGATTGCGGCCTGGTCTTTCTTTTTTGTCTCGAAGATCAAAGTTACCAAATCCAGAGAGCTTAACCTGCTCGCCTTTTTCTAGCGCTGAGCGGATTTCTTCAAAAAACGCTTCAACTAAATCTTTGGCATCTTTTTTATTGATCCCGAGCTTTTCAAATAGGTGTTCAGCTATGTCGGCTTTAGTAAGCGCCATATCTAGTCCCTCAACGATGCATTAAACTGTTCGGCCAATTCGGCCACCACGTTATCAACTACTAGATTGATATCTTTCTCTTCGAGTGTTCTATCAACCGCTTGCAGTGTTAGAGCAATCGCCAAACTCTTATAATTTGGCTCAATACCTTTGCCCTTATACACATCGAATAAGTTTAGGTCAACCAATTGATTTCCGCCAACTTTTTCGATCACGCTTAAAATGTCGCCAGATTTAACGCTGTCTGCCACTAAAATCGCGATGTCGCGGCGATTTGAAGGGAATTTAGACACCCCTTCGGCTTGCGGTAAATTTCTTTTTTCTATTGCTGACATTTCAATTTCAAAAACAAAAGTTGCGTTGTTGATATCTAACGACTTTTGAGCTTGAGGATGTAAAGCACCAAAAAAACCAACCTTTTTACCATCAACATATATTACTGCTGATTGACCAGGGTGAAGTCCATCTGACTGCTCGGCT
Source organism: Pseudoalteromonas sp. 5Ae-yellow (assembly GCF_014077565.1). Lineage (NCBI taxonomy): Bacteria > Pseudomonadati > Pseudomonadota > Gammaproteobacteria > Alteromonadales > Pseudoalteromonadaceae > Pseudoalteromonas > Pseudoalteromonas sp. 5Ae-yellow. The sequence continues at coordinate 5,641 of NZ_JACGWD010000022.1, read as the reverse complement.
TTAATTTCAAAGCGAGTAACGTCATTAGTAATTGCAAGTAAGGCTTCAACATCACCTTTTAAATCGTAAAAATCAACATTACGTTTTTCTTCAACCCAATGTTCACCATTTACAAGGCCCGTAATAGCGCCACCAATAACCGGTACTTGGTAAACACCATTTTCTGCACTTTCGTCGCTTATAAATTTAAGACCATGTTCGAATAAACGAATACGAGGCTGTTGGCGATTTTGGTTATACGCTACAGACGCTAATAAACCCGGCATTAAACTTACACGCATCGCTGACATTTCAATTGAAATAGGGTGCGGTAATACCATTGCTTCACACTCTGGGTGTAAAATAGCTTGTGCTTTAGGGTCTACAAAGCTGTATGTAATTGCTTCTTGGTAACCACGAGTCACTAACGTATTGCGGAACTTGCTAAGCGCAATAGTTGCTTCGTTATGCGTCGTCATTTTAAGTTTTGCAGTTGGTGCAACATTAGGAATGCTGTTGTAACCGTAAACACGTGCTACTTCTTCAATTAAATCTTCTTCGATGCGAATATCAAAACGGTAGCTTGGTACGTCCGCACTCCAGCTTTCATTTTCTACTTTAACATCAAGACCTAAACGCGTAAGAATATCTGTTACTTTAGCATCTTCAATATGATGACCAATAACACGGTCTAAACGAGCTCGACGAAGACGTACTTCAGTCACTTTTGGTAGTTTGTCAGCCGCTACAGCTTCAACAACTGGGCCTGCTTGACCGCCTACGATTTCAAGAAGTAGCGCTGTTGCACGTTCCATTGCATCATGTTGCAGAGCAAAATCAACACCGCGTTCATAACGGTGTGAAGCATCAGTGTGTAAACCGTAGCTACGTGCTTGCCCTGCAATTGCTACAGGATTAAAAAATGCGCTTTCAAGTAATATATCAGATGTTTTATCTGTAACACCTGATTGCTCACCACCAAAAATACCCGCTATTGCAAGTGCTTTGTTATGATCGGCTATCACAAGTGTAGTGTTGTTTAATTTAGCGGTGTTACCGTCTAATAAAACAAGTTCTTCATCTGCGTTTGCACTACGTACTTTAATACCACCTTCAATCGCATTTAAATCAAACGCGTGCATTGGGTGACCAAGCTCAAGTAATACATAGTTTGTAACATCAACTACTGGGTCGATTGAACGTACGCCACTGCGGCGTAGCTTTTCAACCATCCAAAGCGGTGTTTCTGCATCAAGGTTAATGCCTTTGATCACACGACCAAGGTAACGAGGACATGCATCTTCGTTCACTAATTCAATCGATATTTTATCGTCAATTGTTGGGGTAACCGCTGGAATATCTAATACATTTACGTCAATACTGTTTAAAACGCCTACTTCACGAGCAAGGCCTTTAATGCCTAAACAGTCACCACGGTTTGGTGTTAAATCAACATCTATAATATTATCATCAAGACCTAGGTAGTCACGTAAATCAGTGCCTACTGGTGCATCGCTTGGCAATTCCATAATGCCGTCGCCTTCTTCGCTAATACCTAGCTCAACAAAAGCACATAGCATTCCGTTTGAAGATTGACCGCGTAGTTTGGCTTTTTTAATTTTAAAGTCACCAGGCAGTACAGCGCCCACAGTTGCAACAGCAACTTTAATACCTAAACGACAATTTGGTGCACCACACACGATATCAAGTAGCTCATCGCCACCGACGTTAATTTTGGTAACACGCAGTTTATCTGCATCAGGGTGTTGTCCACATTCAACAACTTCACCTACAACTACGCCATTAAATTTGGCAGCAGCAGGCTCAACGCCATCAACTTCTAAACCAGCCATTGAAAGCTGTTCCGAAAGAGCTTGCGTATCAATAGCAGGATTAACCCACTCTCTTAACCACTTTTCACTAAATTTCATTTTATTGTTTCACTCTTAACGGAACTGGTTCAGGAATTTTAAGTCATTTTCGAAAAATGCACGTAAATCGTTTACGCCATAGCGCAACATGGTTAAACGCTCTACACCCATGCCAAAGGCAAAGCCGGTGTATTTTTCTGGGTCAATGCCCACAGACTTAAGTACATTAGGATGTACCATGCCGCAGCCTAGTACTTCTAACCACTTACCGTCTTTACCCATAACATCTACTTCAGCTGAAGGTTCTGTAAACGGGAAGAATGAAGGACGGAAACGAATTTCCATATCTTCTTCAAAGAAGTTACGTAAAAAATCATGCAAAATACCTTTTAACTCAGTAAAGCTAACATCGGTATCAACCATTAAACCTTCAACCTGGTGGAACATTGGTGTATGTGTTTGGTCGTAATCGTTACGGTATACACGTCCAGGTGAAATAATGCGCAGTGGTGGCTGCTCAGTTTCCATAGTACGAATTTGCACGCCACTAGTTTGTGTGCGTAGTACTAATTTAGGATTGAAATAAAAGGTATCGTGATCAGCACGTGCTGGATGGTGCTCAGGGATATTTAGCGCATCAAAGTTATGAAAATCGTCTTCGATTTCTGGACCAGATTTAACTTCAAAACCTAACTCACCAAAAAAGCTTTCTATACGCTCAATAGTGCGCGTAACAGGGTGTAAACCGCCGGTAGGCATAACACGCCCTGGCAGAGTTACATCTATAGTTTCAGCAGCTAGCTTTTCTTCAAGTGCTTTACTTGCAAGCAATTCACGCTTTTCGTTAATAGCAGCTTGCACATCCTGTTTAGCTTGGTTTATAACTTGGCCTGCTTCTTTACGTTCTTCAGGTGCTATTTTACCTAACGTTTTAAGTAAGCTAGTGATTTCGCCTTTTTTACCAAGGTAATTAACCCTGATATCTTCTAACTGCGCTATTTCACTGGCACTGGCTACCGCCTCAAGTGCTTGCGCTAATATGTTTTCTAAGTTCATTCGATACCTGATCTTTCACAGAAGGTGATTGCTTAAGAGCGTGTTGGCCTTTCAAGATTGCTTTTCAACTGTGTGGTTGGCTATTAAATAAGGTTAAGCATTGGGCTGTAGTTTCCTACATAAGTCATGCAATAACCCTAAATAAAGACCAAACACGTGTTGTTCGAAGTGTTTATCTTGAAGGCTATTTTCTTTGTTGTTCGGGTTTTGCATATAAAAACTATGCTAATGTCCTCACGACGCGATTAAAGCACCCTTAAGTTAAACAAATTCCAATCAGGAAAGGTAAACACGCTCTGATAATAGCTTATGATAACTGAAAGCAGGGTCTAGATTCTAGACCTACTACAGCTTTAACGTTGATTTTATAAAAGGAATAGTTAATTTTCGCTGTGCAGCCATAGATGCATGATCTAATTTGTCGAGTACATCTAATAAAGCTCGCATATCACGGCTTAAACGGGTTAATAAAAAGCGTGCACACTCATCACTTAATTCAAGGCCGCGCATGTGAGCGCGCTTAACAAGTGCTTGTGCTTTATCGTCATCACTCATAGAACGAATTTGAAAGGTTGTTCCCCACGTTAAACGAGACTCTAAATCAGGCAGAGATATATTGAGCATGCTCGGAAGTAAGTCAGCAGTTACTACTAGCATTTTACCGGGTTCGTTAAACCGGTTAAAAAAGTTAAATAGTGCTTTTTCCCACGCATCATTCCCTGCAACTAAATGCACATCATCAATACATAGAACATCAAGCGCCTCTAACCCGTCTAATACCATAGGTCCAAAGTCAATTACTTCGCGCATAGACAGCAACATATTAGATAAGCCACGCTCTTGTGCTTTTATGCAGGTTGCATATAAAAGATGAGACTTGCCCGAATCACCTAAACCACATAGGTATGTATACTGAAACGTTTTTGCTAATTTGGAAAAGCTATCTTTTAGGTGATTAACCTCCAAAGAGTCTTCTCCCCCAAAATACGATGCAAATGTTTCGTCATCCGGTAAAGTAACCGGTAGTGCCATTTGCATCGGCTCAGACATTAGCATTATGGTGTTACCCATTGATACTCTAAGCTATTTTTATCAACAACATGATAAAATGCGCGTGGATCCTCATAATCTTTAAATGAAGAGTCTAGCCCTAACCCTTTTTTAAGATCACTCAAGTTACCAGTATGATTTAATTTAAATTCAACAAATTCCGGTGTTTTACGAACAATTTTGACTTGCGTAACAACACTTAGGCTCAATAATCTTCGTTTCGCTAATTCTATATCAACAAAACTTTGTGTGCCTTTTAGCGTGAGCGTAGCAGTTGCTTGTTCATAATAAGCATTTGGGTCAATTGCATACTCGCTTGCAAGGCCTCGAGCTAAGGTATCAATCATTTGACTCACTATTTGCTGCTTATCGCCCGTTAATCTATTTGAATCAAATTGATCATCATTAGTAAAACGCCAATCTAAAATCCAATTTTCGCTATCTGCTTCTTTATACATTCTTGCTGTAATACTTCGCTCAGCACTGTAGCGCCTAGAGGCCTCTTCTACTGGTTCTGAAAAGTTACCCCATACCTCAGGAATACCTACTAAACGTCTATCTTGTAAGTCAAGTAATGGCACAACGACAGGTAGACCACGGCGTCCTGCTTTGTCATAAATTAACTGCTCTAATTGCGGGTAACTTTCTTGTGTTACTAATTCTCTGCGCCAATTGTCCTCAATACCTAACCATATTGCGACTAACGGGCGTTGCACTCCCCATAAAGGTAAGTTTAACTCTTTGATTAACGCATTGATCTTTCGTGCTTCAAATTTAACAACGAGTTTCAATTGTCCATTTGCTCTCTCGTCATATTCAAACTTAAGCATATAATCAGAAATATCTTTAGTGCGTTGCTGTGCTAATTTATTTTGATCCGCAGTTTCATCACCGCTTACTTTCACTAAAACATTGAGCAAAGCTTTACGACTCGCAGCTAATCGAGTGTCTCGTGTTTTGTCATCAACTTTTAAAATATCTTGATATAGATCAGTTACTTCAACTGCCGACGCAGAAAAACAAAATAAAATGGATATGGCGCTAATTAATAATCTATACACAGGCTGTTAGTTCTTGGTTTTAAACTGATTTGATCCTAAATCAAAGACAGTAACAAAGCAAAATTAAATTTGTTATCTAAGGAAATGAAAGTAATTAGCTTTTATAGAAAGTAAAAAAGATTAAATATAAATAAGATAGTTGAGCGAGTTGTACGCTATTCACCTACATTTAACTTTACTACACTTTTAAAACGCGAACCTTTCGGGTCTAGTTTGATCATTAAGGTATTAATGCAATTACTCGATGATGTTACGGCTTAGAATATTCGTTATTCGCTCACATTTCATTTTTCTGCAGACATAAAAAAGCCCGACTATTTCTAGTCGGCTCTCTACAATTTGAGGTCGGTACGCTACGAAGTAGAATGCCGTAGTGCCCAGAGCGGTAAAGTGTCACATAATATATGTACACTATTATTGGATCGGGAGTCACTACGCCCGCCCTACGCGATGGATGTTAATGTGAGTGTCTATTAATTGCGCGCATTTTACTTTTCTGCAGACGTAAAAAAGCCCGAATCGTTAGATTCGGGCTTTCTACAATTTGAAGCCTGGTAATGTCCTACTTTCACATAGCAAATGCTACACTATCATCGGCGCTGTTTCGTTTCACTACTGAGTTCG
>NZ_JACGWD010000066.1:0-25869 GCF_014077565.1 Pseudoalteromonas sp. 5Ae-yellow | reverse complement strand
CTTCCTTCAGACCCCACCGTTGGCCAGTGACGCCCTTGCCATTCAGATTATCTTCCCCTTAGTCAGGGTAATAAGGCATCTTTCAGCCTATCGGGTTTGCCAGCTTCGCTGGGCAAACAAAAAAAGCACCCTAAAGTGCTTTTTTAACTAAACAGCAATAATTATTTCTTGCTGGCAAGTGCACCGAAGCGTTTGTTGAAGCGATCAACACGGCCGCCAGTGTCTAAAACTTTTTGCTTACCAGTGTAAAACGGGTGACACGCAGAACATACGTCTAAGTGAATGTCTTTACAAAGAGTTGAGCTAGTTTCGAATTGGTTTCCGCATGAACATGTTGCAGAAATTACTTCGTACTTAGGGTGAATACCTTCTTTCATAGGAACCTCTAGTTAAGGCCGCATCGCTCTCCAAACCCGGAGTTTGGCACCATACGTCGTTAAAACAAATTTGTTGGTGGCGGATTTTATCCAACAACCTCCCCCTACACAAGTATTTATTTATGTTTTTGCCAAAAAAGTGAACAATCTCGCTCTCAAGTACTATTGCTAGTAGGTTTTTAACGGTATTTTTAGTACATTACAGCATTAATTTTACGGGTTGAGTTGTTATGAGTTTTGTTGAAGTTGCTATTAAAGTCCCGCTTCCACGCACCTTTGATTATAAAATAGAAGAACAGCTCAGTGGCTTATCAACTCATTTACTACCTGGCATGCGGGTTTTGGTACCTTTTGGTAATCAAAAAAAAGTAGCCGTAATTCTCAGTATCAAAAATAGTACTGATGTCCCAGAGAATAAAATAAAAAGTATTATAGAAGTCATCGACGATACCCCTATTTTAAGTTCCCAACATTTAGACTTACTTAGCTTTACCGCGCGCTATTATTGCTATCCCTTAGGCGAAACTATTCATATAGCGCTACCCGCTGTACTTCGCCAAGGTGAATCACCTGATAAAACCAGTATTAATATGGTTGCTTTAACTGAAAAAGGCGCAAAAGTACCGTCATTAAAAGCTAAAACACAACTCAACTTATTAAAACAGTTATCGCAATCAGGTAAGTCATCGTTAACTGAGTTAAAGGCACTGGGCTTTAGTAAAAAAACAATAGATAGCCTAATAGATAAAGAGCTTATTACGCAAACTATTGAACACGATAACCAATGGCAAAGCGTTGTACCAACTGTCGGTAGCAAACCTATACTTAATAAAGAACAAGCGGTTGCCTGTACAGCAATAAATCAAAGTACTGGATTTAGCAGCTTTTTATTAGAAGGCGTCACTGGCAGTGGTAAAACAGAAGTGTATTTACAGTGCCTAGAAGAAGTATTAAAACGTGGCGAGCAAGCATTAGTATTAGTGCCAGAAATAGGTTTAACGCCACAAACTGTAAACCGTTTTCGTCGCCGCTTTCCTGATACACCCATTATGCTTTGGCACTCAGCACTTACCGATAACGAACGCTTACAAACATGGCGCTTTTGCGAAAAAGGCAGTTGTGCGATAGTTATTGGGACGCGTTCGAGTATTTTTCTGCCATTTTTAAAACTAGGTATGATTGTTGTTGATGAAGAGCACGACTCGTCATTTAAACAACAAGATACCCTTCGTTACCATGCCCGTGATTTAGCCGCTTACAGAGCTTTTCAGCATAAAATCCCGCTTATATTAGGCAGCGCTACACCCGCTCTTGAAACACTTCACAAGGCAATTAATAACAAATACCAGCTATTAAGCTTAACTGAGCGTGCACAAACAGCGACCGACAACCAATTTAAGTTACTCGATATGAAAGGCCAACCCGACCAAGCGGGTATTGCCCACGCAAGCCTTGCTACTATGCGCCAGCATTTAAATCGCGGTAAACAGGTTATGGTATTTTTAAATCGCCGAGGTTTCTCGCCAACCCTAATTTGTCATGAGTGCGGTTGGTTGAGCGAATGTAAACGCTGTAGTACCAGCGCTACATTTCATAAAGCGATTGGACAAATGATCTGTCATCACTGTGGCGACCAGTACCCTGTCCCTCACCAATGCCCTGACTGTGGAAGTACGCAAATATTTCCTAACGGTAAAGGCACAGAACAAATTGAAGAGTTTTTATCGACCGAGTTCCCTGATACACCTGTTACTCGTATAGACCGCGATTCAACTCGCCGTAAAGGTAGCCTTGAAAAAGCACTTGATGAAATAAACCTAGGGGGCGCACGCATTTTAGTGGGCACACAAATGCTTGCCAAAGGCCATCACTTTGCAGATGTGAGCCTTGTTATAATTTTAGATGTAGATAGCGGCTTATACTCATGCGACTTTAGAGCAACAGAGCATTTAGCCCAATTAGTCACCCAAGTAGCGGGGCGTGCTGGACGTTCAGGAGAGCCTGGTCAAGTGTTATTACAAACACACTTTCCAGAACACCCTCTTTTGCAAGACTTAGTTAATAATGGTTACCAAGACTTTGCCCGTTTTGCTCTTAGTGAGCGCGGTGATGCTGACTTACCGCCCATTACAAATATGGCCATTGTGCGTGCACAAGGACATAGTATTAAACTAGTCGTCGATTTTTTGACGGATTTGGTTCCTGTGAATGGGGTATCTGGTATACAATTGCTCGGTCCGATCCCTGCCCCACTTGAAAGAGTCGCAGGTATGTATCGTTTTCAATTGCATATTCAAGCGCAAGATCGTCGCATATTACATCAGTACCTTGCGCAAATGGTTGATTATTTAAGTACCAGTAAACTTGCACAAAAAGTACGCTGGAGCTTAGACGTAGACCCTATAGACATGATTTAGGTTAAGGCCAAAATAACACCATGGCACAGCACGATTATATTAATAAAAAGCCTGCAGGCAGAAACAGTAAAAAAAACGCACCCGCTAAAAAACCATTTCCTATTCTTTTAGCCGTTATAGCCATCTTACTTGTAGGTGGTTTTGCCTACACACTATGGTTTATAAAAAGTAATGCCGATCCAAAACTTGTCGAAAAACAAGCTAACCCAACTGCACCCGCAAAAGTAGAAGTTGTTATTCCACGTACACCGGAATTTATTAAAGAAATAAGAAACCACGAGATTCAAGTTGAAGTAAAAGAACTTGAGCAAAAAGGTCCTTATGTTATGCAATGCGGTTCGTTCAGAACTCATGCACAAGCTGAATCATTAAAAGCTAAAATAGCATTTGCAGGCCTCATTTCTGAAATAAAACAGGCTGAAGGCAGCAATGGTACTTGGTATAAAGTGCGCTTAGGTCCTTATAAAACCAAACGCCAAGCCGAAAGTGATAAAAACAAACTTAAACGTGTAAAAATAGTCGGCTGCGGAATTTGGGGCTGGACTTGAAAATAAACCATTCACCCATATAACCTCTTCATAATCGTTTTTTACGAGTTGCCTCTGCAGCTCGATGATGAGGAATAACATGACTACTATCGTAAGTGTACGCCGTGGCGACAAGGTTGTAATTGGCGGCGATGGCCAAGTGTCTCTTGGTAATACCGTAATGAAGGGCAACGCCCGTAAAGTTCGACGTCTTTATAATGGCAAAGTAATCGCTGGTTTTGCCGGCGGTACTGCTGATGCCTTCACTCTTTTCGAACGCTTTGAAAGCAAATTAGAAATGCACCAAGGAAACCTGACTAAAGCCGCAGTAGAAATGGCTAAAGATTGGCGCAGCGACCGTGCACTTCGAAAACTCGAAGCTCTGCTCGCTGTAGCAGACGAGACAGCCTCTTTAATTATTACCGGTAATGGCGATGTGGTTCAACCTGAAAACGACCTAATTGCAATTGGCAGTGGTGGTAACTTTGCACAATCAGCGGCAACCGCCCTTTTAGAAAATACAGATTTAAGCGCTCGTGAAATAGTAGAGAAAAGCTTAACTATTGCAGGCAACATCTGCGTATTTACTAATAACTTCCAAACAATCGAAGAATTATAATAGGAACTATCATGTCTGATATGACCCCAAGAGAAATTGTTCATGAGCTAGATCAGCACATTATAGGTCAGGCTAAAGCAAAAAAAGCAGTGGCTATTGCACTTCGTAACCGCTGGCGCCGCATGCAACTCAAAGAAGATTTACGCAGCGAAGTAACACCAAAAAACATTTTAATGATTGGTCCAACCGGTGTAGGTAAAACAGAAATTGCCCGCCGATTAGCAAAACTTGCTAACGCACCCTTTATTAAAGTAGAAGCGACTAAGTTCACTGAAGTTGGCTATGTTGGTAAAGAAGTTGAGACTATCATCCGCGATTTAGTCGATGTATCAATTAAAATGACTCGCGAACAGCAGACTAAGAAATTTAAACATCGCGCCGAAGAAGCAGCAGAAGAGCGCATTTTAGATGCCCTTTTACCACCAGCGAAAGATCAATACGGCGAAACGCAGCGTGATGATAACTCATCAACTCGCCAAGCGTTCCGTAAAAAGCTACGTGAAGGTCAGCTAGATGATAAAGAAATTGAAATCGATTTAGCACAAGCACAACCAAACGTAGAAATTATGGCGCCTCCTGGTATGGAAGATATGACCAACCAGCTACAAAGCATGTTTCAAAACATGGGCGGCGATAAGCGCACTAAGCGTAAACTAAAAATCAAAGAAGCCTTCAAACTATTAACGGAAGAAGAAGCCGCTAAATTAGTAAATCCTGAAGAGCTAAAAGAACAAGCTATTTTTGCAGTAGAGCAAAACGGTATTGTGTTTATTGATGAAATAGACAAAATTTGTAAGCGCGGCGATTCTTCAGGTCCAGATGTGAGCCGAGAAGGTGTTCAACGCGACTTACTACCGCTAATTGAAGGTTCAACTGTAAATACTAAGCACGGAATGGTTAAAACTGACCATATGCTGTTTATTGCCTCTGGTGCGTTTCAGATGGCAAAGCCATCAGATATGATCCCAGAGCTACAGGGCCGCTTACCGATTCGAGTAGAACTTGAAGCACTTACTGCAGATGACTTTAAACGCATCCTTACAGAGCCTCATGCATCGCTTACCGAGCAACAACGAGAGCTGCTTAAAACTGAGCAGGTATCGATTGAGTTTAGCGACGATGCAATTGAGCGTATTGCCAAAGCAGCTTGGCAAGTTAACGAGAAAACCGAAAACATCGGTGCTCGTCGTCTACACACTGTAATGGAAAGATTGATGGAAGAAATTTCATACGATGCTTCTGAAAAAGCAGGCTCGTCATTAGTAATCGACGCCGCTTACGTTGAAAAACACTTAGGTGCACTTGTTGAAGATGAAGACTTAAGCCGCTTTATTCTATAAAACGAATATAAACGTTATACTAAAAGCCTCCAGATTGGGGGCTTTTTAATGGGATATATTAAATGAAACACGTAACAAAAGTGCATTACCACAGTGTAAGTAAAAATCTAGATGTTTACTTTGATGATGACAGTAAAGCTGTATTTAGCTGTGAATTTTTACGCGTTCACTCTCCCTCTGCTGAAGTGCAGGGCCATGGCTCTGGCCCAATGAAGCTAGTACTTAATAAGCAAGCTGTAGGAATAAAAAGTATTGTACCTGTTGGGCATTACGCACTTCGTTTAGATTTTGACGATGGCCATAACAGCGGACTATTTAGCTGGCGCTACTTTGAAAAACTACAACAGCAACAAGATACATTGTGGAGTGAATATTTAGCGCGGGTAACTGAACACGAAAAAAGTAAAGATAGCGTGCCTATAAAATTTGTTCCTTAAACTTTATAGCCCCGTTCTATTAAGCGTGATTAAACCTTAAATTTATCAATTGCAGTGAACAGAACGCGAGCCTGCTCAGAGACCTCTTCACTTGTTTGCGCATTGTTAGCAGCATGTTCAGTTGCGTCTTGTGCAATATCGCGAATTCTTACTACATTTTTATTAACCTCTGATGCCACTTGGCTTTGCTCATCAATAGCAACTGCTATTTGAGAGCTCATTTCCATTATTGTTTGTACATCTTCAGTAATTGCGCCTAATAGCTCACCTGCTTTAATTGCTTGCGAGGCACTTTCATCACCTTGAGAGCGACATTTGTGCATAATACTCACCACTTCTTGAGTACGCTGCTGTAAGGTACTTATAATACCTTCAATCTCACTTGTAGACTCTTGAGTACGCTTTGCTAATGAACGAACCTCATCTGCAACAACAGCAAAACCACGACCATACTCACCAGCACGGGCCGCTTCTATTGCCGCATTAAGTGCAAGTAAATTTGTTTGATCTGCAATCCCTCGAATTACATCAAGCACTGAACCAATTGTTTCACCATCTTTTTCAAGTTGCGACACTACATTTGATGCATTCCCCAGCGAATCAGATAGGGCCCTAATGTGCTTAACGGTAGAATCTACTTCACTACGCCCTTGTTGTGCACTTAAATTTGTTGACTCTGCTTTTTTCGCAGCCGCTTCAGTATTATGTGAAATATCCTGAATCGTCGCCTGCATTTCGGTGGCTGCCGTTGCAACCATGTCGGCTTCATGTAGTTGCTCTTGCATACCAGAGCTTGTTGCTGCGGTACTTTGTGATAAATGCTCTGTTGCTACATTAAGCGTGTTTAAAGCACCATTAACTTCGTTAATTAAGTTCTTAAAATCGCCTATTAAGCTATTAAAGTCGACCGTCATGGTGGTAATTTCGTCTTTACCAGTTTGCTCTATCATCACGCTCAAATCATTATTACGACGAATATCGTTAATGGTGTGATAAACCCGCTCAATAGGTACAATAATGGAGTGGCTTGTAAAATAAACGAGTGCTAATACAATCACACCTGCAATCACAAATACCAAAATAGCTAAAAATTGAGCCTGCTCTACACTTTGCTCTACTTGTAACTTAGTGTCTTTAACGATTTTAGAAACAATGGCGTCGCTTTTATCTACACTGTCACGCATTACTCCAAGTGCGCCTGACTCAAGATCTAGCCCTAGCTTAGTTTGCGCCTGCACAAGTGTTTGAAATTCGCTTTGGTATATATCAATCAAAGGATTAATTTGTGCTTTATAGTCGCTTGGCAGCTGTGCTGCAGCTATCTGCTGCTTAAATGTATTAATTCCCTCATTAAAACGCCCTAGGTACTTAATATCAAATCTCAGCATGAAATCTTTTTCTGAGCGTCTTAGTTGCAGCATTGACGACAGCAGTTGGTAATTTTGCTGCTCTTTTAATAGTTGCTCAACTTCATGAACCGAGCTTCTAAGCTTGCCATATAACCCGTCGGTCGGGGTTAAACCAATCTCTTTTTGAAGCTTAACAACAGTTTCAAAATCATTGTTATAGCTATTTATTAGTTGCTCAAAGCGCTGGACCTGCTCCTGTGCGATACTTTGGTTAGCCATTAACTGTTGTAACTTTTTTACTTTATCACTTAACTGCTCAAAATCCGTTTCAAATGCAGTTAACGCGTCTTCTTGTTTATAAAACAAAAAGTTTTTTTCATGTTTACGCAATGCTAATGCATGTACGTTGAGCTCTTCTGCTAATTGAATAGTCTTGTTTAAGCTCAAGGTTGTACGTGATTCAAAAATAATCACGCATAAAAGGACCACCATTGCTAAACCAACAACGACTGCGTTTAGTTGTAAACGTCGTTTAATTGTTAAGTTTTGTAAAAAATTCATCGCTAACGCCTTTTTTAAATATGCATTTGTATTATAGCTAATAGATCAAAAGCGACTAATTAATTTAACTTTTTATTATTGGTAATTCTAAACAGTTTAAATGCGATGGCTATAAGGCGACACTATCCCACAAACCTTTATGTAACGATTGTGTGTTATTCCATTGTTGTTTAACCAACCAATCAATTAAAGGCGCGGGATCGCTGGGGTAATTTATTTGCTTGTTTTGCGGCGCGCTATTCCAATCATCAAGGGCTTGTGGGTTTAAATAGTTCATAACATGCGCCATGCCCATGGCAAATAAAGTTTGTGCATTTGCTGCTTGCTCAAACTGACCATCTAAAGGCTTTAATAGTAACTTTTTACCTAACTTAAGCGCTTCACTGGCAAGCTCAAATCCCGCATTACCAATAACGCCACTTGTGTTTGCTAAGTCGTTTAAAAAACCAGAGCGTGAGGGGGCTCGTAAATGTATATGTCCAAAAGATTGATTGCTGGCATTTGGGTGATAGCAATAAAATTCTTTTTCGGGAAAGTCTTTTAAATAATCAACAACGCTATCTAAGTTTTCGAAAGGTAAATATACCAATACCTTGTTCATTACGGCTACAGGGTTGTCGTGATTATGATGAGCAATAAAAGGCGGTATTATATTATTTGCAAATGGTTGCCAGTGCACGCCTAAGTAGGTAGTCGCTGGTGCATAATGCTTGATAAGTGATTTTCTCAGGACGCCACGACCAAACATAGGTACGTTATCTGACAAAAATGCTGCTTGGTGACTAATGCCAATAACGGGTATACCTGCCCGTTTTGCAGCCCATGCTGTCACAGGCTCAAAGTCGTTAAGTACAAAATCGTACTGTTTTATCTCAAGCGATTTTATATCACTCACCAACTTACAAATTCGCATGTTTTTAAGTGTTTTTAAATTTTTAACTTGCCCATTTTCAGTGCTAAACGATAAACCGCGATACGCTTTATAATCTGAGAATTCGTGCATATCAAAGTAATCTTTATTTGCGCGCCCTGAAAACACATAATCAACATCAATACCGAGCTTATTAAAGCAGCTTGCCATAACCCGAGCGCGCGTTATATGACCATTACCGGTACCTTGTACTCCATACAATATTTTCATGCAGGCACCACAAGTGCTAACGCAAATAAACCACAAAAACTACCAATCGTTGCGCCTATTATAATATCAGCAGGAAAGTGCACACCCAATACCACACGAGACATAGCAACGCCGGTAGCCCAACTAAATAGTAGTAATGCATATTCTGGAAAAAAATGGCTTAATATAATTGCCACTAAAAAGGCAGCAGCACTGTGACCCGATGGTAAACTAAATTTATCGCTCGGTACTATATAGGCATTTGTTACTAAGCAGTCGCATGGACGGATCCGAGCAAATCTATTTTTAGCTAGTAGGTAAATAGGTCTTTCTATAGCAAAACCAATTAATATAGTGACAGGCAATAATTGGTGCTGTTCATTATTACTAAGCCACCACACTGCTAAGCATATTAATATATAAAGCCCACCATCACCGCTTTTAGACAAACCAAAGGCCATTGTTTTAAACCACCTCGGTGAATTGCAATTAAACAAAGTTAAAAATAATTGCTCATCTATCTGAGTTACCTTTTTAAGCATATTATTATTCATCACCATCCCTCATCGCATAACATATGAACACCGATTTAGCTTATGTGTTGTAAATAACAATTGAGTGACGCTTTTAATACACTATTATTGCGATTAATGATTTAGCGCTTGTTTTGCCTAAATTTACTGCGATTAAGTCGTTGTTATTGCTTATAAGGAGGGTATACTGAGATATAAATTAATGTACCTTTTGAGGATAAAATAATGGATTACAGCACTTCTGATTTATGCGACCACTTTGCTGACGTGGTTGACGTGCTAGAGCCTATGTTCATCAACTTTGGTGGTCGACACAGCTTTGGTGGCCGCATTAAAACGGTTAAATGTTTTGAAAATAATGAACTCATCCGCGAATTACTTTCTCAAGATGGTACAGACCTAGTACTTCTTATTGATGGTGGCGGCTCAACTCGTCGCGCACTAATCGACATTGAACTGGCTGAGCTAGCACTTGAAAACAACTGGAATGGTATTGTTGTTTACGGCGCAGTACGCCACGTTGATGAGCTTGAAGAGCTTGATTTAGGCATTCAAGCAATTGCTTCAATCCCTGTTGCAGCCGACAGCGAAGGTGCTGGTGAAGATGCTATAGGCGTTAACTTTGCTGGGGTATCATTTTTTGATGACGACTTTATTTATGCTGATAGCACAGGCATTGTTTTATCTGCAGAAGAATTAGAGTTGGAAGTTGTAGAAGTATAACGTGACTTCCCATTTAAAAGTATATGATGAAAGCGCGGTTAGAACACTTTGCTCTACCCGCGCAAATGAGAAAAAAGCATGGCAATCAATGGCCTTGCTCGACACCCAAGTAAACCTGCAACAAGCACTTGTTGACGCTGCTCAATTTGGTATCCGCTATGTACTTCTGGGTATTTGCGAAGATATCGGCCCAAAAGCAAACTTAGGAAATGGCGGTGCAAACGAAGCATGGCCGGCTTTTTTAAAACGCTTTTTAAACCAACCTCACAATCAATTTATTGCCACTCAAAAAGTGCTTTTATTGGGTGAAGTTAATACTGATGATTTAATGGCGCAAAGCAACCAGCTTAATAATCAGCAAGGCCAGCAGTTAACTCAATTACGAGATTTATGCCAACAGCTTGATGAACGCGTAGAGTCGGTATTGACCCTTATTTTTAAAGCGGGGCTTGAGCCAATCGTTATTGGCGGAGGTCATAACAATTGCTTGGGAATTATCCGTGCCCTGAGTAAGTCAAAAAATACACCTATTAATGCTATCAACTTTGACCCTCATGCCGACTTTAGAGAATGTGAAGGTCGCCATAGCGGCAATGGCTTTCGCTACGCTTATAACGAGCAACATCTAAGTAATTACCACGTTATTGGCTTACATGAGATAAAAAACAATCAAGCAATTATAGATGCAATGAGTGAAGCTAACTTTACGTTTGATAGCTATCAATCAATACAAGTTAAGCGAAAAACTACACTCACGCAGGCAATTGAAAACGCATTAAGTAATTTTAACGATTTACCACTGGGTATTGAAGTTGATTTAGATAGTATTACTTACATGCCGGTGAGTGCGTACACATGTTGCGGATTTAGTGTGAATGACACTGAGCACTTTGTGTATTTAGCAGCAAACCATCGCGACTCTAAGTACTTACATTTATGTGAAGCAGCGCCTAGCCAGCACCCTAACGGAGTTGAGGCCGGTGCTGCCCATGTAGGACAAGTGATCAGTGCACTTGTGAATAGCTATCTACAAGCCAAAGAAAACACTTAGCGCTGTTGAACTAATCGCCACTCTTTTAGCCAGCTCATTAAACCAATACTACTTAGCGGGTGACCAAAGTAATAACCTTGGGCAGCATAACCTTTTAAGCTTTTTACAAACTTAAGTTGCTCAAGTGTTTCTACCCCTTCAAAAATCACTTTTGTTTTTTGTTGGTTATGCATTTCAACCATTCCGCTAACTAAACTGCGTATATTGTTTTGATTACTAAAGTCAGCAGTGAGTGAAGGTGAAACCTTAATATACTCTACCGCTAAGCTTGGTAACTTAGAAAGCAGTACCGGGTTATCACCAAGTCCATCAACACATACTTTTAAGCCTATGTTATTAAGCCTTGCGATCATGCCTCTGCCTTTATCATCTAGTCCCGCAAAAATATGCAAAGGGCATTCAACAATTAAATCGCCAGCTTCCAAGTGATGCTCACTTAAAACAACATCAACAAATTCAATAAACTCTTCGTTAAGCATTTCAGGACCAAATACGTTAATGCTAAGCGGTATAGAAATACCTTCTATTCTAAGCGCCATTGCAAGCTCAGCAGCTCTCTCTATTACAAATTTAGCGAGTGGATAACCAAGCCCTGCAATTCTAATGTCGTCGATAAACCTGTTAGCGGATAAAATCCCTTGCTTAGGGTGCTGCCAACGCAGTAGTAATTCTAAAAACTCAATTTGACCGTTTTCGTTACAAATAATAGGCTGAAAATAAAGCTCTAACTCGCTCGAAAAATCAATATTTGCTAATTCCTTTAGTCGCGCTTGTTGCTCTCGCAATTCAATCATCATTTGTTGATGATAAGGCACAACCTTGCGATCTGGGTGGCTATCGAGTGCCAGATATGCGTACGATATTAAATTATCAAAGTTGTTATCTTGCTCATTACAATCAACATAACTCGCTCTCGCTTTTACTTCTACAGTGCAGTTAGCAACATTAAATGGCTTAAGCGTTGCACCCAGTATTTGGTCAATAACTAATTCATGTAAGTGTTTTTGATTCGCGAAACTACAAATAAATGCAAAGTTAAGACCCCCTAAGTGGGCTAGCTTTTCTTGTCCAGTTAAAGTCACTATTTCGTCACTTGAAAGTAGCTCTTTTATTCGATTAGCCGATTGCGCTAACAGTATATCGCCAAAGTCGCGTCCAATATGCTGGTTAACTTGCTCAAAGCCTTCAAGGCGAATAACGATTAACGCTGCGCTTATTTGTTTGTTGTCGCACCATGTATAGTAACCTTTACGTAACTGTTTTCTATCTGCAAAAACTGAAAGCGGAGACTCTTCAACAAATGCATCACCTTCAGGTTCTGGCTCTATAACGACTTCTATTTCAGCACTTTCATCATTTAAAAAACCTACAATAGCTAATAATAATATTGCTAACACAACCCAAAATAGCGGAACTTCCAAAAATAAATGAGCTGAAAATAGAACAACAAATAAAAGACCAGCCATTGAGCTGGTAATTATCATGCTCCAATTATTTCGCTCAAATGCTTGCCATAAGTGAAAACAAAACCCAAAGGCTAGTAAAATAGCAAGCCAAGCCGCACCGCTGCTTAAGATAGCTAAACCAACAGCAGCTGTGCATAAATAACTAAATTTAATACTGGTATTTTTAACAGCAAATAAAGTGGCGATCATCGCCATTAATAGTGCACCACTAAAAAATATTGGGAAATTACTGTCGGTTAGTATGTTCAAATTAACGGCATCCGTATTCGCTAAAAAAGTTTAAACCAAGTTATATGTGGGTAAAAATAATACAAACTAATTAATTCTACCCAAAATCCATAAATTTAACAGTTTATTTACGCCAAATTGGTAACTTAATTGTGATGGATGACTTATTTGCCAATGCGCAATATCAGCTCTTGCGCCAACCTTTAAAATACCACGGTCGTCTAAACCTAGTGCTTTAGCTGCATTTCGAGTAACACCAGCTAATGCTTGCTCAGGTGTTAATCTAAACAATGTGCATGCCATGTTCATCATCAAGTGCACTGAGCACAGCGGTGAAGTACCTGGATTAAAGTCACTCGCAATAGCTATCGGTACTTTATATTGATTAAGTAATTCAATAGGTGGGAATTTAGTTTCTCTTAAAAAATAAAATGCGCCTGGCAATAACACCGCTACCGTCCCAGCGTCTGCCATGGCTTTTACACCCTCTTCATCTAGATGCTCAATATGATCAGCCGAAAGGCCATTAAACTGCGCCACCAGCTTAGCACCCTGTTGATTAGATAACTGCTCAGCATGGCATTTTACTGGGAGGTTATGCTTTTTAGCCGCCTGGAAAACACGTTTGGTTTGCGAATAACTAAACCCAACATTTTCACAAAATACATCGACTGCATCAGCAAGATTATTAGCTACTACCTGATCAAGCATGTCAGTACACACTAAATCAATATATTCATCAGCACGGCCTTTGTATTCAGGCGGTAGAGCATGCGCCCCTAAAAAAGTAGTTTTAATATCAATAGGGTGATGTTCACCTAATAAACGAGCGACTTCTAATATTTTTATCTCGTTTTCAGTATCTAGCCCATAACCAGACTTTATTTCAACGGTGGTTACACCTTCTTTTAACAACGTATTTAAGCGATCTTTTGCATCTACAAACAATTGTTCACGGTCGGCTGCTCTTGTGGCTTTAACCGTACTTGCTATGCCACCGCCTTGTGCTGCGATTTGCTCATAGCTTACGCCTTGCAAACGCTGTTCAAACTCTTGCGATCTTGAACCTGCAAATACTAAGTGAGTATGGCAGTCTATTAAGCCCGGCGTTAACCACTGCCCTTTTATACTCAATGTCGGCGTTGCAAACACATCAAAACTGGGCAACGTTGCTTGCTCTCCAATCCACGCAATTTTACCATTTTTAATAGCTATAGCAGCATTTTCGATTGCGCCATAAGGGGCATTTATATTGCTATCCATAGTGGCAATATTGGCATCAGTTAAAAGTAAGTCGATTTCTTCTAACTCATAATTTTTTGTTGTGCTTTGCATTTTACAGCCCTTTTTACGCCCAGAGTGATGAAAATATAGTCTAACAACCCATCTTGTATATACAAGGTAATTGTGTCATCTTATTTATATAGTTTATTTTTAATGTAACCATAAATTTAATGACGACACCTAAATTTGCGCAAATAAAACAATTCATTGTTGATAAAATACGCAGCGGTACGTGGCAAGAAAACCAACGTGTTCCCTCTGAAAACGAACTAAGTAGTCAATTTAGTGTAAGCAGGATGACAGCCCGCAGAGCACTAAGCGAATTAACCGAGGCAGGCATTTTAACCCGCAGCCAAGGGTTAGGTACATTTGTAGCTACATTTAAATCGCAGTCATCGTTACTTGAAATAAAAAATATTGCTGATGAAGTAAAAGAGCGTAACGGCAACTACACCTGTAGCGTACTCATACTCGAATCAATAAATGCAGTCGCACCTATCGCCATTGCACTTGGTGTTGAGGTTGACAATGTTGTATATCGAAGTGTACTTGTGCATAACGAAAACGACAGCCCTTTGCAGCTAGAAGAGCGTTTTGTAAACCCTGCCCTTGCGACTGGCTACTTACAACAAGACTTTAGCATGCTTACACCACATGAATATCTATCTAGTGTTGCCCCACTTACCCAAGCAAGGCATACAGTAGAGGCCATTATGCCAAACAGCGAAATGTGCCAATGGTTAAACTTATATAATGAAGAGCCATGCTTACAAGTAATCCGACGCACCTGGTCTGTTAAAGGCATTGTAAGCTTTGCGCGCCTTGTATCACCAGGTAGTAAATATCGCTTAGGTGGCCACTTAACATTTAAAAAATAACAAACAATAGCGCTTACTGCGCTTTTTTTATAACAAATCACCTTGTATATACAACAGGAGCAAAACATGAACAACCGACTCGACACAAGTCGCGTAATACGTGCACCTCATGGAGATAAAATAAGTACTAAAAGCTGGCAAACAGAAGCTGCTAAGCGCATGCTAATGAATAACTTAGACCCTGAAGTTGCAGAGCATCCTCATGCACTTGTTGTATATGGTGGTATTGGCCGAGCAGCTCGTGATTGGCCAAGTTATGACAAAATTATAGAAACCCTCGATAGGCTCGAAAGCGACGAAACCCTGCTTGTACAATCAGGAAAACCCGTTGGTGTATTTAAAACCCACAGTAATGCTCCTCGCGTGCTTATTGCTAACTCAAATCTTGTTCCACACTGGGCAAATTGGGAGCACTTTAACGAGCTCGATAAAAAAGGCTTGATGATGTACGGGCAAATGACGGCGGGTTCTTGGATTTATATTGGCTCGCAAGGCATAGTACAAGGAACTTACGAAACCTTTGTAGCTATGGCAAAGCAACATTTTGCAGGTAGCGCTAGTGGTAAATGGGTATTAACAGGTGGTCTTGGTGGTATGGGCGGTGCGCAACCACTTGCAGCTACAATGGCTGGGTTTAGTGCACTGGTTGTTGAATGTGATGAAAGCCGTATCGATTTTCGTATAAAAACAGGCTACGTTGATGTAAAAGCAACAAATCTTGAACACGCACTGCAATTAATAACCGATGCATGTGTTAAAGGTAAAGCCCTCTCAGTGGGTTTACTAGGTAACGCTGCCGATGTATTTAGTACACTGGTTAAAACAGGCATTACCCCTGATGTAGTCACAGATCAAACATCTGCTCACGATCCATTAAATGGTTACTTACCACAAGGCTGGACAATGGAGTATGCAGCAAAAATGCGTGAGCAAGATCCAAAAGCCGTAGTAAAAGCCGCTAAACAATCAATGGCAGTCCAAGTTAAAGCTATGCTAGCACTACAAAAAGCCGGTGCCGCCACTACTGATTACGGTAATAATATTCGTCAAATGGCGTTTGATGAGGGTGTTACCAACGCGTTTGATTTTCCTGGATTTGTGCCTGCATATATTCGCCCTTTATTTTGTGAAGGGATTGGACCATTTAGATGGGTAGCATTATCAGGCGACCCTGAAGATATATATAAAACCGACGCTAAAGTAAAAGAGCTTATTCCTGATGATGCACATTTACATAACTGGCTTGATATGGCGCGGGAACGCATACAATTCCAAGGTTTACCTGCACGCATTTGCTGGGTTGGCCTAAAAGATAGAGCACGCCTTGCACTGGCCTTTAATGAAATGGTTAAAAATGGCGAACTTAAAGCCCCTATCGTTATTGGTCGTGACCACCTCGACTCTGGCTCAGTTGCCAGCCCTAACCGCGAAACAGAGAGCATGAAAGATGGCTCAGATGCAGTATCAGATTGGCCATTACTCAACGCACTGCTTAATACCGCAAGTGGCGCTACTTGGGTGTCGCTTCATCATGGTGGCGGTGTAGGAATGGGATTTAGTCAGCACTCTGGTGTAGTTATTGTTGCCGATGGTACTGATGAAGCTAAAGAGCGTATTGCTCGCGTACTGTGGAACGACCCTGCAACAGGTGTAATGCGCCATGCTGATGCCGGATACGGCATAGCAAAAAACTGCGCTAAAGAACAAAATTTAGACCTACCTATGTTAAACGAGGAATGATCATGTTCGAACTTACTCTCACACCCGGATCACTTGATTTAAACACACTAAGAAAAATTAATAATTCACCGGTAAAGCTGAGCCTTGCAAAGCATGCCGAGTCGCAAATAGCAGCCAGCGCGCAAACCGTTCAAAATGTTATTAATGAACACCGCACTGTATATGGAATTAACACCGGCTTTGGATTATTAGCCAATACTAAAATTGCCGACGACCAACTTGAATTATTACAGCGCTCCATTGTGCTTTCACACGCTGCGGGTATTGGCGAATACATGGATGACAGCACAGTAAGGTTAATGATCACCTTAAAAGTAAACTCGCTTTCACGTGGCTATTCGGGCATTCGCCTGCAAGTAATCCAATTTTTTATGCAGCTGCTTAGTAGCGAAGTATATCCATGCGTGCCTAAAAAAGGCTCCGTGGGGGCATCGGGAGATTTAGCCCCTCTTGCGCATATGTGTCTACCTTTATTAGCTGAAGGTCAAATGCGACATAAAGGAGAAATAATTAGCGCAGCACAAGGGTTAAAAATAGCGGGACTTGAACCCCTTACCCTTGCAGCCAAAGAAGGCTTAGCATTATTAAATGGCACACAAGCGTCGACTGCGTTTGCACTACAAGGCCTATTTAGAAGCGAGAACCTATATGCACAAAGCTGCGTTATCGGCTCGATAAGTATAGAAGCCGCAATGGGCAGTCGCGCGCCATTTGATGCACGTATTCATGAAATTCGCGGACAGCGCGGACAAATAGACACCGCTCAAGTATTTAGAGAGCTACTCGATACGCACTCTCAGATTAGTAACTCCCACGTCAATTGTGAAAA
This sequence comes from Pseudoalteromonas sp. 5Ae-yellow, assembly GCF_014077565.1. Classification (NCBI taxonomy): domain Bacteria; kingdom Pseudomonadati; phylum Pseudomonadota; class Gammaproteobacteria; order Alteromonadales; family Pseudoalteromonadaceae; genus Pseudoalteromonas; species Pseudoalteromonas sp. 5Ae-yellow. The sequence goes on along the minus strand of NZ_JACGWD010000066.1, from coordinate 8,390 downwards.
AGTACAAGATCCATACTGCCTTCGCTGCCAGCCTCAAGTGCTAGGTGCTTGCCTAACTCAGATACGCCAAGCTGCAGAAGTGTTACTATGCGAGTCAAACGGTGTAACCGATAATCCGCTAGTTTTTGCCGATGTAGGCGACATTATATCGGGAGGAAACTTTCATGCAGAGCCCGTTGCAATGGCCGCTGACAACTTAGCAATCGCAATTGCAGAAATTGGCGCATTAGCAGAAAGGCGAATTGCATTACTTATCGATTCAAACCTATCCAAATTACCGCCATTTTTAGTTGAAAACGGCGGGGTAAATTCTGGATTTATGATTGCCCAAGTTACCGCAGCAGCGCTTGCATCAGAAAACAAATCATTAGCGCATCCGGCTTCGGTTGATAGCTTGCCTACATCTGCAAATCAAGAAGATCATGTTTCTATGGCAACCTTTGCAGCAAGGCGCTTAGATGAAATGGCCAATAATACCCAAGGTGTTTTGGCAATAGAATGGTTAGCATCGGTTCAAGGGCTAGAATTTAGAAAGCCGCTTGAACCATCAGATAAAGTGCAAAGCGCTAAAGCATTGTTACGCGAGCATGTAAGTTATTATGATAAAGACCGCTACTTTGCTCCCGATATCGAAGCTGCTAATACATTACTAAGTGAAGGTAAGCTATGCGACTTTATAGAGAGCAGTCCCCTGCCTTCAGCATATTAAATACCGTGCTGATAGCTAAACCCTAAGGCTTCAATGGCTGAGCCTAATATTTTTCGCTCAGCCGAATCAGTTCCTGTAAACGTTGGCATTTCACCACCATGTTGCTGACACTTCATAGCGTAGTATTCAGCTTTTGTGGGGTGCGCAGGATTAACCACATTATAAATATTTTGCCCTACTTGCCAGTGCTCTATCACCGCAAAAATAGCATTAATTACATCTTGTTGATGCACCATATTTACCACTTGCTCACTTGATGTATTGAGCTCTTTACCTGCCACAAAACGCCCCGGTTCTCTATTAGGCCCTAGTAAGCCAGCTAAACGAAGTATTTTGCCATCTTGTTCAAGCACTTGCTCTTCAGCTTCGTAAAGCTTTATTTGGCGCTCGTTTGTGCATGAAATATCGCTACTTTCACTATATACACCAGGCTCTTGATCGTACACCCCGGTTGATGAGCACAATAAAAAGCCTTTTGCGTTTAGCTCCTTTGAAAGCTTAAGCGCTGCGGTGAGTGTTTCAGGATAATTACTTTCACTGTGCCTGCTACGTGGTGGAATAGCACATACCCAATAAGCACCTTGTAAATCAACTTGATGCCTTAATTGTCCATCTTCAAGTGTAAACTGACGCTCAAAGTCAAACTCGTGTATATCTGTTCTATGCGTTCCTTGTACTTGCCAGTCAGCTTTTTGTGCACTTACGCATAAAACATGTCCTAACCAGCCTGCACCTAATACTACTAATTTATTACTTTTCTTTGTCATTTTTGTATAAGCCTTTATTTTAAACGCATAATTAGTTCTTTCTATCTAACTTTATAGAGATTTTAAGTTAGATATGATTAGATATAATTTCATAAATAATAAAAATATGTGTACTCATGCTAAATAATTTATCATTACGGAAGAAAATATTATTATTGATTGGTGGAACAATTACCGTTTTACTAATTATCGCCTCAACATTTTTTGTTAAACACATTGCCAATCTCTCTAGAGAAAACATAGAAAACGAAGCACAAAGTTATCTACAGACCGAGCAACTTTCAATGCAAAGTTACTTCGCGATGTACGGTAAAATGGTATCAACCTTTGTTAATAACCCACATTTAATCAACTTTTTTGAAAATTGGGATACACGCGATCAAGCACTTGAAAGCGCGCCAGGTTACAACGAAGTAAACCAAGACTTTGTGCGTTTAAGCTCAAACGACGAAAATATTTTATCGGCCTTTTTTGCCTCAGCAACCACCGGTGAATACTTTAAAGAAAATGAACGTACAAGTCACTACAACGGCCAGCCTTATTACGCCTACAAGCGTAGTTGGTGGCAAGAAGCCATGCAAGTTAATAAGCTTTATGTAGGTCCAATCTCTGTTGATTTAACCACAGGCGTAGCATCCGCAGTTGTACAACAACCTGTTTATAACGCCCAGCGTAAACTCATTGGTATGGGTGGTGTTGATTTACAATTAAACAAAATTAACGACATGGTCGAAAATATTCGTTTTAATGGCCAAGGTTATGGTTTTTTACTAGATGGTAATCAAAAAGTGGTACACTTTTCAGAAGCCACTGGCCATAAGCTTTCAATTACAGATGAAGGTGCAAACGGTAAAGAAGGGCTCGATGCGCTTGAACAACAATTTACAGATACCGCAGGCTTTAAAGAGTTAAACACACAAATGCGAAATAACCTTAAAGGCAGCCGAATGGTTACTTTTAAAGGCGAGCAGTTTTATGTAGTTTACCATCGTCTGCAGTTAGAGCAGCCTTATATAAATTGGTATGTTGGCCTACTTATTCCAACTAGTATGATTGAAGCGCCCGTAAATGCCGCAGTAACCGCAACAACAACTGCAGTAATTATTATCTTAATTATTATATTAGCCATGATTTTGTGGGCTACCCAGATGATTTCAAAGCCAATCATAACGCTTACACACATTATGCGTGATATAGCATCGGGCGAAGGCGATCTTACTCAAAAAATTGATATTGATAGCCAAGATGAAGTCGGCCAACTGGCCAATCACATGAATACGTTTATTGATAAGTTACGCGCCATGATGCTCGAAACCGCAGCCCAAGCAGAGCAACTAAGCAACGCAGCAGCTCAATTAAGAAGCGTTTCTGAGCAAACTAATTCTGAAATTCAGCAAGAAAAGCAGCAAGTTGATAGTGTAAGTGCCGCAGTGACTGAAATGGCGACTACCGTGCTTGAAATATCACGTAATGCACAACATACAAATAACGCAGCTGAAGAAGTACAAGCAATCACTGCAGAAGGTGCTAGCCGCTCTACGCAAGCACAAAAAGTAATGACTGAACTTGCGCTACATATTGGTGAAGCATCCAAAGTAGTTGCGGGTCTTGAACAGGAAAGTAATAACATTGGGGCATTAGTCGATGTAATTAACTCAATTGCCGATCAAACCAATTTACTTGCACTTAATGCCGCTATTGAAGCAGCACGAGCTGGCGAACACGGTCGAGGCTTTGCCGTGGTTGCTGATGAAGTACGCTCGCTAGCAAGTCGCACACAAGAATCAACCGACGATATTCGCAACATGATTTCGCGCTTGCAGCAAATAGCACAGCAAGCCTCGGTTATGATGCAACAAGGGCAAGACCAAACCGAGGGTTCAGTGCTTCAAACTAAAGAAGTGCTTAGCTCTTTGCACAACATTGCGCAATCGGTTACTAAAGTACAAGACCAAAGTCATCAAATAGCCACCTCAACTGAGGAGCAAACAGTCGTTGCTGAGGATATTAATACGAGCCTTTCGGCAATTAATAACCTAGTGAACAGCACCGCTGACCATGCGCATACGCTCGCTGACGAAGCTCGCGATTTAAGTGATTTAGCGGCGGCGCTTAACAAAACGGTTAATCAATTTAAATTATAAAAAACACTCATTTTATAGCTGTGTTTAAGTGCAAAACTTAAGCACAACTATAACCCTTGTTTTTAATTTATTTAGCACCATATCTTTACAGTTCGCTGCTATTTTTACTGTAATTGAATAATACAAAGTTATTTTTACGAACCAGATCAAATTTTTCGATTTTATACACAGATCTTTTTATTGAGATAGTTTGTTGTTTGGCAGAGTCTGGTATAGTAGCGCACGTAATAAACAGTTCTTTTTGAACGGTTTAATACAAAATTGCTAATTAATATGTTCTAAGCGTTACTTAAAAGCACATATTAATTACCAATTGTTAAAAATGGGTTAGCCGATACTCGGCTGACAAAGAATACATTGTAACGGTTTTATCATGATATCTAATTTATTTACCAAGCTTTTTGGTAGTCGCAATGACCGCACTATTAAAAACTTAAGAAAGACGGTCGCGCTAATCAATGCGCTAGAAACGCAACTTGAAGCGCTTTCTGATGAAGATTTAAGAGCTAAAACAGCTGAGTTTAGAGAACGTTACGATAACGGACAAAGCCTTGACGATATCCTACCAGAGGCTTTTGCTGTGGTACGTGAAGCGTCAAAGCGTGTAAATGGCATGCGTCATTTCGACGTGCAGTTATTAGGTGGTATGGTTTTACATCAAGGTCGCATTGCAGAAATGCGTACCGGTGAAGGTAAAACACTTACAGCTACTCTACCAGCTTATCTAAACGGCTTAACAGGCAAAGGTGTTCACGTAATTACCGTGAATGACTACCTTGCTAAACGTGATGCTGAAACCAACCGTGCGTTATTTGAATTTTTAGGCCTTACAGTAGGCTGTAATGTACCAGGTATGATGCCGCAGCAAAAGAAGCTCGCTTATACTGCCGACATTACATACGGTACTAATAACGAATTTGGTTTTGACTACCTTCGTGACAACATGGCTTTTAGCATTGATGAACGAGTTCAACGTCCATTATTTTATGCTGTAGTCGATGAAGTGGATTCAATCTTAATTGATGAAGCACGTACCCCGCTTATTATTTCAGGCCCAGCTGAGGATAGCTCTGAGCTATACACTGAAATAAACACCATCGTCCCTTTACTTGAGCTTCAAGAAAAAGAAGACGAAGAAGGCATTGAAGGTGACGGCGATTACACTATCGATGAAAAATCTAAGCAAGTTCATTTAACAGAACGTGGTCAAATTAAAGTAGAAGAGCTACTTACTGAGCGCGGCTTAATTGAAGAAGGCGATTCGCTTTATTCAGCAGCAAGCATTACGCTACTAAGCCATGTTTATGCCGCCCTTCGTGCTCATAAGCTATACCAAAAAGATGTTGATTACGTTGTAAAAGAAAACGAAGTAATTATTATCGATGAGCATACGGGTCGTTCAATGGAAGGTCGTCGTTGGTCAGAAGGTTTACACCAAGCTGTTGAAGCAAAAGAAGGTGTAAAAATTCAAAACGAGAACCAAACACTTGCCTCTATTACGTTCCAAAACTACTTCCGTTTATACGAAACGTTAGCAGGTATGACAGGTACAGCCGATACTGAAGCATTTGAATTTCAGTCAATCTACGGCCTTGATACCGTTGTTATGCCAACTAATAAGCCGATGATTCGTGATGATCGCGCCGATTTAGTTTACCTAACGCAAGAAGAAAAATACGAAGCTATTTTAATTGATATTAAAGACTGCCAAGACCGTGGACAACCGGTGCTTGTTGGTACTATTTCAATTGAAAGCTCTGAGTATTTATCGCAGTTTTTACGCAAAGAAAAAATTAAGCACAATGTACTTAATGCTAAATTTCATGCGCAAGAAGCTGACATCGTTTCAGATGCTGGCCTACCAGGAACAGTAACAATTGCAACAAACATGGCCGGTCGTGGTACCGATATCGTGTTAGGTGGTAACTGGAACAGTGAAGTTGAAAAACTTGAAAACCCAACTGATGAGCAAATTGCTGAAATTAAAGCAGCTTGGAAAATTCGCCATGATGCAGTAATTGATGCCGGCGGTTTACATATCATTGGTACTGAACGTCACGAATCTCGTCGTATAGACAACCAATTACGTGGTCGTTCTGGTCGTCAAGGTGATGCTGGTTCAAGCCGTTTTTACTTATCGATGGACGATGCGCTAATGCGTATATTTGCCGGTGAGCGCATGACTAACATGATGCGTAAATTAGGCATGCAACGCGGTGAAGCAATTGAACATCCATGGGTAAACCGTGCGATTGAAAATGCACAGCGTAAAGTAGAAGCACGTAACTTCGACGTTCGTAAGCAACTACTTGAGTACGATGATGTAGCAAACGATCAACGTCGTGTTGTTTACTCTCAGCGTAACGAACTACTTGAAGAAGGTGATATTTCAGAAACTATTACTGCAATTCGTGGTGACGTACTTAGCAATACAATTGATCAGTACATTGCACCGCAAAGCCTTGCTGAAATGTGGGATATTCCTGGCCTTGAAGAGCGTTTAAAACAAGACTTCTTAATTGAGTTACCTATTACTCAGTGGTTAGCAGATGACAATAAACTATACGAAGAAAAGCTTCGTGAGCGTATTGAGCAGGCGGTTGAGCAGTCATACAAGCAAAAAGAAGAGCAAGTTGGCGATTCTGTTTTACGTCAATTCGAAAAAGCGATTATGCTACAGAGTCTTGATCAGCATTGGAAAGATCACCTTGCTGCAATGGATCATTTACGCCAAGGTATTCATTTACGTGGTTACGCGCAAAAGAATCCTAAGCAAGAGTACAAGCGTGAATCGTTTGAGCTGTTCTCCGAAATGCTTGAAAACTTGAAAGTAGATGTTGTAAGCATTCTAAGTAAAGTACAAGTACGCGCAGAAGAAGATGTTGAAAAAGTAGAAGAGCAACACCGTAAAAGTGAAAATGCTCCTCGCGAATACCAACATGAAGAAGCTGAGCACGTAGGTGGCGAAGCGCCAGAAACAGCGACAGTAATGGCTCGTACAGAACCAAAAGTAGGTCGTAATGACCCTTGTCCTTGTAAATCAGGTCAAAAATTCAAACAGTGTTGCGGTAAATTAAAATAACCCAATATTGTCAGTAGCTTATTAAAAAGCGGCGCTAGCGTCGCTTTTTTTTATGGAGTTTTAAAGTAATGACTATAGAAATTGTACATGTAGCTGTTGGTGTTATTAAGAAAAATAACGCTATATTCATTTGTAAACGTGCAGATGAACAACATCAAGGCGGTTTATGGGAATTTCCTGGTGGTAAAGTTGAAGCTGGAGAAAGTGTGTTTGTTGCACTTAAACGCGAGCTTATTGAAGAAGTTGGACTAACCATTCACAGCTCTAGCCAATTGATGGTGATTGAACATGACTACGGCGATAAATGCATTAAATTAGATGTACACGTAGTAAGTAACTTTAGCGGTGAGGCACATGGCGCTGAAGGGCAACCTAGCGAATGGGTAGCAATTACTGAATTAGAAAATTATGATTTTCCTGAAGCGAATGCTGAAATTATCGAAAAAATAGTTGCCCGATACGCATAAAAAAAGGGCATAAGTGAGCACAATGAATATCTCAATACAAAATAAGCTAAGCGAACTGTTAGCACTGCCCCCTGAGTTAACTCAAGTTAGTGCGATTGGTAGCGGTCATATAAATAGTACATGGCTACTTACAAGTATTGATAAACAGTTTATTGTGCAAAAACTAAATACTGAGGTATTTAAAAACCCTGCTCAGTTAGTGAGTAATGCAAAACTAATTGAGCAGCATTTAAATGCTAAACAACTGCAAAATAATTACCCGCTTGAAATAATCAAACATATAACTACACAAAACGACGAACACTTAATAAAAATTGATAATGCGTATTATCGCGTCCTTAACTATATTAGCGATAGCTACAGCGAAGACGTTGTTAAAAATACCCAGCAGAGCGAGCAAGCGGCTTACGCCTTTGGCGTATTTGCTCATGCATTACAAGATTTTGATGCGCAACAGCTAAACACTGTAATCCCTGATTTTCATAACTTAGCGATGCGCTTTGAGCAATTAAATACCGCAATCACTAACAACGTAGTTAATAGAGTAAAGCACTGCGCTGACGAAATAGAATATTGCTTAACGCAGCAGCATTTAATTACTGAGCTTAGTCAGGTAGCTAAACACATACCCCTTAGAGTGTGTCATAACGATACAAAAATAAATAATATGCTGTTTTGTAATACAACTCACAAAGCAAAAGCAGTTATTGATTTAGACACCTGCATGGCAGGATTTTGGCTTTATGACTTTGGCGACATGGTACGTACATTTTGCTCCCCCGAAGCCGAGGATTCAACAAACTTACACAACGTTGTTATTCGAAAAGATATATTTTCAGCCATTGTTAAAGGCTATGTAACGCCATTAAAAAGTAGCATGAGTATACTAGAGCAAGAAAGCTTATTATTAGGCGCTAAAATAATGCCGCTCATGTTAAGTGTGCGCTTTTTAACTGATTACTTAAATAACGATGTGTACTTTAAAGTATCTCATGCAGAGCATAATTTAGAGCGAGCACAAAACCAACTCGCGCTTTATAAAAGCATACTGAGTAACGAAGAATGGATGCACCAATGCTTAATGAGCTAAAGCTTATTTAACCTGATGTAATGGTCTCCTCCCTATACGGCATCTATGTGCCATGATTAAAGTGGTTACAATAATCAAAGGGAGAAGACCAAAATGAAGATTACAACAATTGGTTTAGACATAGCAAAAAG
>NZ_JACGWD010000015.1:0-62291 GCF_014077565.1 Pseudoalteromonas sp. 5Ae-yellow | reverse complement strand
TACACTGGTCTTATTTAAGCTTCCAGCTAGACGAGAGGATAGAAGATATCCCCGATGGGTTAAGCCAAAACCATCTAAGTATCCCCATAAAAAGAAAGATGCCAGTCAGCTTAACTGACTGGCATTAAGCAAATAGCTCCTTTTTTGTTGAATAAATTATGCATGTAATACACCTTTAACCCTAATTTGTCGTTGAGATCACGGTTTAACCTACTAAACTGTCTTTTTGCTTCACTTCTTACTTGCGTTATTGCCAAAAACTCGTACAATTCCCCAGCTCCCCATTCTGGGGAGTAAATCTTATTAATGAAAACAGTCAATCTTTATAGAGGACGGTATGGTAACTATTCGTTTGCAACGTGGTGGCGCTAAAAAACGCCCTTTCTATCAAATTGTGGTTGCGGATAGCCGTTTCTCGCGTGACGGTCGCTTCATCGAGAAAGTAGGCTTTTTTAACCCAATTGCTTCAGGTCAAGAAGAAAAAATTCGTTTAGATTTACCACGTGTTGAACACTGGGTAGGTCAGGGCGCATCTCTTTCAGATCGCGTAGCTAAGTTAGTAAAAGACGCTCGTAAAGCGGCTTAATAGGCGTAAGTGTAACCATGAGTCAAGAGAACACCTCATCAATAATTGTCGTAGGAAAGCTCGGTGCCCCATATGGTATAAAGGGCTGGCTTAAGGTACATTCATTTACTGATGATCCCGTAGGGATCTTCGATTTCAGCCCGTGGTTGATAGGGCAGCAAGGTAAATGGCAGTCCTTAGAAGTGGTCGACTGGCGTCGCCACAACAAAGGCTTTATCGCTAAATTTGCGCAGATAAACGACCGAGACGAAGCAATGGCTTATACCCATGCTGAAATCTCAATGGATGCAGCGCATTTACCAGAACTTCCGCAAGGTGAGTTCTATTGGCGAGATCTCATTGGCATGTCTGTTGTAACCGATAAAGGTTATAGCTTAGGCATTGTTGATGACCTTATGGAGACAGGGTCAAATGACGTACTAGTTGTGAAAGCAAACAGTAAAGACGCATTTGGTCAAGCTGAACGTTTGATTCCTTTTTTAACTGATTCAGTTATTAAAGAAGTTAAATACGACGCAAAAGAAATTACCGTAGATTGGGATCCAGGGTTTTAATGACGCAAACTAGTTCATTATGGGTAGGGGTGATAAGCCTTTTTCCAGACATGTTTGACGCTATTACAGACCAAGGTGTTACCGGTCGCGCAGTAAAAAATGGTTTAATTGATTTTAACTGTTGGAATCCGCGAGACTTCGCTTTAGATAAGCATAGAACCGTAGATGACCGTCCTTACGGGGGCGGACCAGGTATGTTAATGATGGTTGAGCCATTAAAAAAAGCGATTGCCGAAGCTAAAAAAGCAGCTGGTGATGGCGCTAAAGTAATTTATATGTCCCCGCAAGGGCGCAAACTTGATCAGCAGGGCGCTAGCGAACTCGCTAACTCTAATAAACTGATTTTGATTGCCGGTCGCTATGAAGGTATAGATGAGAGAATAATAGAATCATATGTTGACGAAGAATGGTCAATTGGTGATTTTATTTTGAGTGGTGGTGAACTACCTGCCATGACATTAATTGACGCAGTAGCGCGATTAGTGCCAGGTGTGTTAGGTCATAACCAGTCAGCAGAACAAGATTCGTTTTCGGATGGCTTGTTAGATTGTCCACACTATACACGACCAGAAACATTGGACGACAAACAGGTTCCTGCTGTATTACTCAGTGGAAACCACCAAGAGATAGCAAAGTGGCGGCTTAAGCAGTCATTAGGTAGAACTTGGTTACGACGTCCTGACTTGTTGCATAACCTAGCTCTGACTGAGGAGCAAGCGGTATTACTCGCAGAATTTCAGCAAGAGTACCAAAAAGCTTGTGGCTAGAAGACAGTTACACCTAGGAAAGTGAGAAACATAATGGCAAAAGTAAACCAAAATATTATTAAAGCGCTTGAAGATGAGCAGCTTAAAACAGACGTACCTGCATTTGGCCCTGGTGATACAGTGGTTGTACAGGTAAAAGTAAAAGAAGGTGCTAAAGAGCGTCTACAGGCCTTTGAAGGTGTTGTAATCGCTAAGCGTAATCGTGGTCTTCACTCAGCATTCACAGTTCGTAAAATTTCGAACGGTGAAGGTGTTGAGCGTGTATTCCAAACGCACAGCCCTCTTATTGATAGCGTAGCAGTTAAGCGTCGCGGTGCAGTTCGCCGTGCTAAGCTTTACTACCTACGTGAGCGTTCTGGTAAATCTGCACGTATTAGAGAAAAACTTAACTAATACGCGCTGTTTATCAACGCAAAAAAACGGGTTGCATCCTTCGGGTTGCAACCCGTTTTGGTTTTAGAATATTATTTTCTCAATTCTCAATTCTCAATTCTCAATCCTCATTAGTAAAATTTAAGCTTTAGCCTTTTATCAGTTAGCTGATCCTGTTAGTATTTATCGTATTGATTAGTTTACTTTTATGTAAACTTATATTTACGTTATTTGTTTTTAAGGTGGTATGAACGTGGCTGACATAAATGATTTAGCACAGCTAAGAGAAGGTATCGATGAATGCGACGCACAACTTGTCGCCTTACTCGCTAAACGTAATGGTATTACGCAAAAAATTGGTGAGATAAAACAACAAACAGGCGCGCCTTTACATGCACCTAATCGTGAAGCAGAGCTATTAGCGGCAAGAAGACAAGAAGCAATAAATCAAAATGTAAGCCCCGATCTCGTTGAAGATATACTAAGACGCATGATGCGAGAAGCCTATCAAAACCAACAAGCAAAACTTGCATGTGCAGCGCCAGAACTTTCGCCAATTGTTATTGTAGGTGGCCAAGGTGCTATGGGGCAGCTATTTGCTCAGCAGTTTATTCGCTCAGGTTACGAAGTTAAAGTTTTAGATAAAGATCAGCAAAACGATGCGCAAAATATTTTAAAAGGTGCCAAGCTAGTAATGATTAGCGTACCAATTAATGCATTGGACGCAGTAGTTGCTAAGTTACCTAAACTAGATGATGACTGTTTACTAGTTGATATTACATCGGTAAAGCAATCGCCTATTAAAGCACTAAAAGCCGCGCATAGTGGCCCTGTGGTTGGTTTGCATCCTATGTTTGGCCCTGACATATCACACTGGGTAAAACAAACAGTCGTTGTATGTGAAGGGCGAGATCACCAAGCGGTAAAAGGCTTGTTACAGCAGTTACAAGTATGGGGTTGTCAGCTTGTTGCGCTTGATGCTAAAAAGCACGACGAAGCAATGCAAATTATTCAGGTAATGCGCCATTTAACAACATTTGTGTACGGACAGTTTTTAGCAAAACAAAGTCATACACTAGAAGAGTTACGTAGTTGCTCGTCACCTATATATCAACTAGAGCTAATGATGGTAGGGCGTTTATTTGCGCAGTCGCCGGAGTTGTACTCAGATATTATGTTAGCGCAATTCGATGATGTAGAGAGCCTACTCGCACAGTACCAAGACACTTTTGCAAGTACATTGGAAAAATTAAAAGCAGGAGATAAAGCAGCGCTTATTGATTCTTTTGCACAGGCGAAAGTTTACTTTTCTGACTCAACAGAGCACTTTTTAACACAAAGCCGAAGCTTATTAAATAAAGCAAATGATTCAAAAGTTTTAGACTAATACTTGTCACTTTTTACTAAAAAGGGCCGATATCGGCCCTTTTTAATTATGAAAGTGTGTATTAGGTATTAACGCTTACTGCCTGTAATGACTCGCTTTGATAGCAGCCTAAAATACGCACATATTGGGTGTGTTCTTTAAGCTCTTCTAGCGCTTCTTTTACTTGGCTATCAGCTAAGTTTGCTTCAAGATCTACATAAAATACTTCTTCCCACGGATTGCCCGGAGTTGGGCGCGACTCAAGTTTTACTAAATTAATCTTATGCTGTTTAAAAATCATCAACGCATCGGCTAGTGAGCCCGCTTGTTGTTTTGTCGACATGATCAAACTAGTTTTAGTTGGAATTTGGTTAGACACTTGCAGAGGTTTACGCGCAACAACAATAAAGCGGCTATGATTTTCGCTTTGATTAGCAAGATTTGATTTGATGACTTCAAGGCCGACATTTTTTCCTGCTTGTGCAGAGCCAATTGCAGCACTATTTGGTGTGTTCAGAGCTGATTGTAATGCACTTGATGTAGAGTCACATGTTTCGTGTTGTAAATCACCTAAGCCTTGTAAAAAGCGGCTGCACTGCGCAAATGGTTGTGGATGTGCAAATACTTTTGTCAGTTGGCTAAGTTCAGTATCAGGGTTTGCGAGTAAGCAATGCTCTACACTGTGAGTGACTTCTCCAACAATCGAGACTTGTGCGTGCTGTAATAAGTCAAATACTTCGTTAATACTACCAGAGCTTGTGTTTTCAATCGGTAATAAACCAAAATCAGCTTGGCCGTTTTCTACTTTACCTGTTATGTCGTCAAACGATGTACAGCCAATTTCAATTAATTTACCAGGGCGGCGACTAAAGTATTTATGACATGCAAGCTGGCTATAAGAACCCTGACCACCTAAGTAAGTAACACGATGTGTTTCACTCAGTGCATCTGGATTAAGGTTTTTTTGCAGCATTGCTTGTTGGTGTAAAACTGAATCTTCCAAAATAGTTTGAAACACATTATTTACGTAGTAAGCATCTAACCCCAGTGATTTACCATAACCAATCAATTTTTCTAGAAGCGCGAGTTCACGTGCTTCATCGCGAATTGGCTTATTGTTCGCGATTTTGTATTCAACCACGCCGTGGCTAATGCGACGGCGTTTAGCTAATAACACCAGTAAGTCGGAGTCTATTTCATTTATATCGTGTCTTAGTGCATTTAATACATCATTTGTCATTTTGGTATCCTCATTCCAAAAGTAGGCTGTTACTACACAGCAAAAACAAAAAAGCCTCCCAGTTGGGAGGCTTTACTATTCGATTGATTTTATCTCACAAACAGGGAAGCCTCTTTTATATAAAGAAGCTAAAAAACGAAAAAAAAGTGCGAGAGATAAATAGTTTCATGCAGTTAATGTATGGAGAGTTACTAACAATGTCAATAACGATACGTTGCTAAATAAGCGCAAAGCGCTATTTATTTGGTCATAATTAGTTTTTAGTGATATTTAACAAATAATTTATAAATATTAAGTCAGATCTGATATATTTCGTAAACTGGTTCAAATAATAACAATTATTAATAATTAAGGTTGACCTGTGGTTTACAGACGCCCTCCATCGCGTTTTGGATTTAATTCTTTAAGTGTAAAACTTTCACTACTTATATCTGCTATTTGTTTAATAGCAGGGGTGTGTGCGGCTGCCTTAATGCTTAAATCTGAAGAGAAGCAACTTGTTTTTGAAGAGCATGAGGTGTTAAAAAGCTCTACAGATTTATTAGTGAAGCAGTTTAATGAACGTATTAAAACAAAAATAAATATAGCTCAGCAAGCCAATAACGTAGTGACAGAGCAGCTATTTCAATCTAATTTACCAATTAATTTAAGTAATAAATCACAGTTACAGTTTAATAGCGATGGTACGATTCGAAGTGCCTCGGCTGATGGATTATCAGCAGCATTTTTACCACAGCAAAATTACTCTCCTTTTTATAAACGCCTATTTAATGATTCCGAAATGTTATGGCGTATAATTTCTCCGACTCTGGTACACGACTTTTTTAACTTTTATTTAATTACCGATGACGATTTCATTCGTGTTTCTCCTCCAAACTGGGCATTAAATGCGCCAGCCGAGTTTAGAGTTACTCAAGGGTCAACGTACAAATCTATTAAAAGTATGCTGGGGTCAGAGCGAGAGCCTGCATGGTCAAAAGTTTATTACGATACAGTATGGCGAAAGTGGGTTATTAGCTTACTAGTGCCGGTGTATGTTGATAACGAGTTTTTAGGTGTAACGGGAAGCGATATTTCCCTTAACAAACTTATTTCATTTTTACCTGTTGGCGATAAAGAAAAACACTTACTTGTATTTGATAGTAAAGGGCAATTGTTAGCCCATCCCAATCTAAACCCTGCATTATTAGCTGACTACGGTAGTGACAATAAAGCACTCGCTACTAACGAATTTGTAAACCCAGAACTGCAGTCAATTATTGACGATGCAATTGCGGTCAAGTTACCAGAGTATGCCAATTCATTTGAACAAAATGATGAAGCTCACATTATTAATATTCGTAAAATTGATGATTTAGATTGGTACATAGGGGTTTATAAAAAACGTTCATCAACGTTATCTGCGTTACAAGATTTAAAACTGAAGTTTTTTGGACTCTTTATTTTATACGCAATATTAGTTGCCTTATTGCTACATCAGGCGCTTTATCAACTAGTACTTCGCCGTTTACATACTTTAGTTTATGCAGTAACAAGCTTTGGTAAAGGTCAGTTAACAACTGAGTTTCCGCCAGAAAACAAAGATGAGATTGGTACCCTTAATGGCTCATTTAGAGACATGACGGTAGAAATCCGCAAGCTTATTGATGGTTTAAACCAAAGAATTACAGAAAAAGAAATTGCTGAAAAAGCAGCTAATCGTTTATCTAAAGCGGTAGCGTTCTCGGGCACTGGGGTTGTGATCACCGATGAAAATTTTGTCATTGAGTACGTAAACCCCAAAATGCTCGAAATGACTGGCTATCCAGAAAGTCATTTTAATAGAGCGCCATTACTTAATATTATTGCCTCAGAAATGTCTATTTTAGTTGAAGATATAGACATAGATTTACGCAGTCGTAATTACTGGCGCGGGGACACATTAATAGCGGGTTTAAATAAAGAGCCAATTTGGGTGTCTTTAAGTGTTTCGCCAATTCGTGAAGAGGGCGGTGAAATAACCAGTTATGTAGCATCAGCACAAGATATTTCGTTTGTAAAAGAAAGCCAGCGTAAAATGGAACAACTAGCTTACTTTGACACCCTTACAGGCCTTGCCAACAGAACATTTTTTAGAATGCAATTGCGTAAATCAATGGCATTAGCGGAGCGCGGGCATTATGCATTTGCTTTGTTTTACTTTGATTTAGACGAATTTAAGCGTATTAACGACACATTAGGCCACGATGCCGGCGATCAATTATTAATTGAAGTAGCAAACAGACTTAAAAAACGTTTACGAGCCGAGGACACCATAGCGCGCTTAGGTGGTGATGAATTTGCAGTGTTGCTCAGTGGTATAGAAAGCCAAGCTCACGCGGCTGATGTTGCCAATACAATTCAAAAAACACTGAACGTGCCTATAAAACTAGGTAGCAATGAAGTTATTGTCAGTGCAAGTATTGGTATAACTATGGCTCCTTACGATAGCTTAGAGGAAGATCAGTTACTCAAACATGCTGATTTGGCAATGTATGAGGCAAAAGCAAAAGGACGTAATACCTTCCACTTTTATAGCCAAGAATTAAATGCGGCCGCAAATGAGCGTTTATTTATTGAAAATGAGTTACGTATAGGGCTCAAAGAAAAGCAATTTGTAGTTTACTACCAACCTCAAGTTGATAGCCGTACTCATCAAGTTGTTGGCTATGAAGCGTTATTAAGATGGTTCCACCCAGCTGAGGGCGTAATCCCTCCAGATAAATTTATTCCTATTGCTGAGGCGACAGGCCTTATAGTTGAATTAGGCGAATGGGTGCTTCAAGAGTCCTGTGATTTTGCCGTAAGATTAGCAGAACAAGGTCTAGAAAATAATATATCGATAAACTTATCGGCCCGCCAGTTTAAAGACTCAAGCTTAGTTACAACGCTGAGCAAAATGATAATTAAGTCGGGTGTTTCAGCAAAGCGCCTTCACTTAGAGCTTACCGAAAGCATGCTAATGGGTAATGTAGAGGCAGCCATTACACAATTGCACGAGCTTAAAGCATTAGGTATATCTATTTCTATTGATGACTTTGGTACAGGTTATTCGTCGCTCAGTTACTTAAAACGATTCCCGGTTGATATATTGAAAATTGACCGTTCATTTGTAAAAGATATCCCAGAGGATACGAATGATATGGAAATCACTGCAGCTATTATTGCCATGGCGCAAAAGTTAAAGCTAGACGTGGTTGCAGAAGGGGTTGAGACAATAGAGCAGATGCAGTTTTTACAAAATAATAATTGCTTCATTGTGCAAGGTTATTATTTTAGTAAGCCAATTGCGGAACACGAACTACCGAATTTGTATGAAAGGTTAAATGAACTCGCAAATAGCGAAGTAATTAGTTAATAAAATTGCGGGTTAACCACCCGCAATTTTAACTTTAAATTTTAAAGCTTCTAAAATGCCTTTTAGTTTATCTCGGTCATCACCTTGTACTTCAATAATGCCTTCTTTTACTGCGCCGCCTTGGCCCATTTTGCTTTTTATAGTTTTAGCTAACTTTTTTAAATCGTGATCTTTTGGATCAATGCCAACAACTAGCATAACTCCTTTGCCTTTACGCCCTTTTGTTTGACGCTCAATGCGAATAAAACCATCTTTAAAAAGTTTAGCGTGTAACTCTTTTTCTGGTTTTGGCTGGTCAATGCGACCCGTACTAGTTGAATATACTAAGTGACTATCACTCATACCTTACCTTTGTGGATAAAAATGAATTAAATACTGGTGTAAATGATAGCAAATTTGAAGTTGTGTGTTTTTCTTTTTGCTAAATACTTTTAACAGGTTATATTTAGTTCAAAGGAAATATTATTGGAGTTTACTATGAGTTTAACTAAGAATGAATCTGTCGATGGCACTACATTAACAATACAAATTAAAGGTAAGTTTGATTTTAATTTAGTGCAATCTTTTCGCCAAGCCTATGCTCAAATGAGCGAAGAAACAGTAAAGGTAATTATCGATTTAAGAGAGACTGATTATATGGATAGTTCAGCACTTGGCATGTTACTTAATATGAAAAAAACCATTGATAGCCAAGTGCAAACCATCGAAATAAGTAATTGCCAACCTCAGCTTAGAAAAATCCTACAAATTTCACGTTTTGATAAAAAGTTTGATATTAGCTAATGATACATGTGTTGATTGTTGATGATCAGGCGCTCAATCGCATTTTACTAAGTAAAATGCTTGAGCAGGAAGGTTATAAAATCTCATTGGCTTACAATGGGCTAGATGCGCTTAATGTACTTAAAAGAGAGCAGATAGACGTTGTTTTACTTGATGTTTTAATGCCTGTAATGGATGGTTTTGAAGCTGCTGAAAAAATAAAGCAGCAGTATAGTGAAGTCTACTTACCGATTATTTTTATAACCTCCTTAGAAGATCAAGCAAGTTTTGAGCGCTGCCTCGAAGTGGGTGGCGATGACTTTATTCATAAACCATTTGAAAAAGTTATTTTACACGCAAAAATTAAAGCACATATTCGCACCAGAGAGCTGAGTAAAAAAGCAAACCAACAAAAGAAACTACTTGAATATCATCATAATCAAATTGAACGTGAACACGAAATAATTGAGCATATTTTTAATAACTCATTAGAAAACCAAGGTAAGTTTAAAGAGTATTTAGATTTTAATTTATCACCGGCCTCTATGTTTAACGGCGATATGTTTTTAGTAGCGCAAAGCCCAATCGGTAATTTGTATTGCATGTTGGGAGATTTTACGGGCCATGGCCTTGCAGCAGCTATTGGTGCGTTACCAACTTCTCGTGTGTTTTATACTATGGTACAAAAAGGCATGGCGGTTAACGATATTGCCAGCGAGCTAAATACACTACTGTACAACCTACTACCTGGGCATATGTTTTGTGCTGCAACCATTATAGAGCTTAGTGCATCAGGTAAAAGTGTTTCTGCATGGATGGGCGGCCTGCCAGATGCGTACCTAATAGATAAAGACGGTAATGTAAAACAAACATTAGAATCGCAGCATATGGCGCTGGGGATTTTAGGTGAACAAGAATTTGAATATGAAGTTATTCATTTTGAAACAAATAGTAATACACGCCTAGTATTAGCAACCGACGGTATTATAGAAACAGCAAACAAAGAGGATATATTTTTTGGGGAAGAGCGTTTTTTACAAACCTTAAAAAGTAAATCGATGATTAGTAGTGAAGACATAGTTGCTAATGTTACTAAGTTTGCTGATGGTACTAAGCAGCAAGACGATTTAAGCATTGTTTTACTAAACTGCCTGCCTTTAATTCCTGAGGAACAAGAGCGAGAAGCATTTTCTACTTTGGCTTTTAATTTGTCTTTGAGCTTAAACTCAGAGCAAATAAAAAAAACAGACCCCGTTTACGACGTCGTTAATATTTTAAGTAGTGTTGAGGGGCTAAATACTCATCGCTCTAATATATTTTTACTGTTGTCTGAGGCGTATAACAATGCGCTTGATCATGGTGTACTAGGGCTAGACTCAGAGATTAAAAAACAAGAAGACGGCTTTTTTCGATATTACGAATTAAGAGAAGCAGCTTTAGCTAAACTTACAGATGCTATGATTATTATTGATATGCGCTATTGCCCTGATACGCTCAGTTTATATTTCATTATTTGTGATTCAGGCCGAGGGTTTAGTAGTAAGCACGATGAGCTGGCAAAGGTTAATAATGAATTTGGTAGAGGGGTGTCTTTATTAGAAGAAATAGCCGAAAAAGTAACTTATAACGCCAGCGGTAACCAAGTTGAAATGTGCTACAAGTTGAGCTAGCTCTGCAAAAATATCCATGCTATTATTCTCGAAACTTTAGATGTATGGATGGCCAAATGATTTCTTCTTACCTAAAACAAGCACAACTAAGTGCTAATCCAGCTTTGATTTCAACAGAGCTTGAAAAGCTTGAGCTACATTTAGCAAACACAGCTTTGCCTAATGTATGTTGGGAGTATCAAATACCTGAGCTTGGCGAGGGCGGTGCGTGTAGTTTATTTGGTTACCTACAAGATGAGCCATTCAAATTAACTGACTATCTTAAAAATGATGAGCAAACACAGTTCAAGCTAGCTAATTTACAAAGTATTGTAAGCTACATTGAGCAGCAAACAGGCGTTGATTGGTATGGTATTTATCAATCAACTAATACCCATGAAGGTAATCAACTATTAAAATTGGCTTATCATGGTGCGCCTAGTCGTCCGTTGTTTCCTTTAACGCAAGCATTTTCGGCTGGCAGTAACAACGTACAGGTTGCGCTATCTCACAAGGGCCGCATTATTAATAACGTTGAAGCGTATTTATCACAAGGTGGTGAATACTACACATGCGATCCTAAAGTTAAATCAGAAACCTGCCTACCTTTATTTAATGCACAAAATGAATGCGTTGGTATTGTAGATGCAGAAGCCTTTAAAAATGATTTTTTTGATGAAAAGACGCTTGCCATTTTAATTGCATGTTGTATTAAAATTCCTCACTTTCTAGTGTAAATAACGCTAGTCAATATGATGTGCTTTTATGTTAAGCTTAGCTTAACAGCTAACCCCTAAATAACGATAAGAGATAGCCAATGTTCTCAGTATTAAAACCATTACCAACAGATCCTATTCTTGGCCTTATGGCGGCCTATAAACAAGATACAAACCCTAATAAAATTGATTTAGGTGTAGGTGTCTACAAAGATGAGCAAGGCAATACACCCGTTCTTAAAGCGGTTAAAAAAGCTGAAGCGTTTCGTCTTGAAAACGAAATGAGCAAATCTTACATTGGTTTAGCGGGTAACTTAGATTACTGCCAAAAGATGGAGCAGTTACTACTAGGCGAACATCAAGCATTGCTAGCAAATCGCGTACGTACTGCGCAAGCGCCAGGTGGTACGGGTGCACTTCGCGTTGCAGCTGAATTTATTAAGCGTTGCAATGCAGATGCAACAGTATGGGTAACTAATCCAACATGGGCAAACCATATTAGCTTGTTTGAAGCTGCAGGCTTAACAGTAAAAGAATACCCGTATTACGATTACGAAAATAAAGACTTACTGTTTGATGAAATGATCAACACACTTAAACAAGTGCCTAAAGGTGATGTGGTTTTAGTGCATGCATGTTGTCATAACCCAAGCGGTATGGACTTAAACGAAACACAGTGGAACACAGTTGCCGAACTTGCAAAAGAAGTTGGCTTTACACCACTTGTTGATATTGCATACCAAGGCTTTGGAGCTTCACTTGAAGAAGATGCACGTGGCTTACGTATTTTAGCTGATGCAGTAGAAGAGCTAATTATTTGTTCTTCATGTTCTAAAAACTTTGGCTTATACCGCGAGCGTATTGGTGCATGTTCACTAATTGCAAAAGATAGCGCAACAGCAGATATTTCAAACTCTGTAATGCTAAGCGTTGTACGTAGTATTTACTCAATGCCGCCAGCGCATGGTGCTGACATTGTTAATACTATTTTAAGCAGTACTGAGCTTACACAATTATGGCACTCTGAGCTTGATGAAATGCGTAGCCGCATAAATGGCTTACGTAGCTTAATTAAAGAAAGCTTAGCAACTAAAGATATTGCTCAAGATTTCTCGTTTATCGAGCGCCAAAACGGTATGTTTTCTTTCTTAGGTATTAATAAAGAGCAAATTGCTCGCCTACAAAAAGAATACGGCATTTACATTGTTGGCTCTAGCCGCGTAAATGTTGCAGGTGTTAGTCATTCAAATATTGAATACTTTTCAAATGCTGTAGCTGACGTTTGTAAATAAACGCAGTTAATATAAAAAACCGCACACCTGATGATGTGCGGTTTTTTATTATCTAAATTAAAACAAAAAACGGTTTTTTATTATCTAAATTAAAACAAAAAACTTTAACCAATAGCAGGAATAAGCCCCACCATTTGCATAAACTGTGCAGCAATAATAGTTATGCCACATATAGCTGCTATACCAAGCCCAACATTCCCACTTTTTACTTTATAGCCTGTTTTATTTGATGTTGTACGCTGTTTATAAACCATTGCTACAGGCAAAAATATAGCCAGCACGACAAGTGCTATTGCAGCGTACCCTAAGGCCATAATAAAGCCTTGAGGATAAAACAATGCAAAGCCAAGCGGCGGAATAAACGTAATCAAGGCCGTTTTAATTCGGTCCGTTTTATTGTCACCTTTTTTAAATGCATCAGCAAAAAAATCAAATAACCCTAAACTCACCCCTAAAAATGATGTCGCCAGTGCTAAATCAGCAAATAACTTAACGGCCGTTGCCACACTTGGGTTATGCGCAATGCTTGCCACGCTAGATACAAACCCATTAAGCCCTTGGCTGTTGAGTAAATCAGCTTGACTCATAATACCTTGGCTAAGTAGTTGCCAAAAAATATAAATAACTAAAGGTAGGGCGGCTCCAGCAATCATTACTTTGCGCAGTACTTTTATTTCAACACCAACATATTTAACAATAGAGGGGATAGAACCATGAAAGCCAAACGAAGTAAATATAACCGGTATAGCCGAAAGGATTAATCCTTGCTCTACGGGCATCTCTAATAAGTGCTTACCTTGCACATAAGGGGTAAGCATGTAAAACAAGCTAGCTAATACAACAATTTTTATTGTAAATAACACTCTATTTAATTTATCTACCTTGCTAGTGCCTAGCGTTACCACACTAGCAATAATAACAGCGAGGATCACAGAGCCAAACTGTGGGGCTATATTTACATCAAAGCCTATATTTATACGCGCTTGAAGTTGTGCACCACCACCTGCAATATAAGCAGCGCATAAAGCATAAAATAAAAAAACCATCGAAAAATTCGCAATATATTGTCCGCGTTTTCCAAGCCATAATTTAGCCAATGTATTTAATGTAGCATCGCGTAGTGCATATTGGTGTAGCTCTAACATGAGTAGTGCGGTGTAGGTCATTAGCAACCAGCTAGCAATTATTAATGCAAGTGCAGTACTAAACCCAAGCCCGGCAGATGCAATTGGCAATGCCAACATACCTGCACCAATAGTGGTGCCTGCAACAATTAACATGCTTCCAGTTGTTTTATTTTTAAGCACTTAATTACCTTAATTATTATTAATATACATGCACGATATAACTAGTTGCTCAAATCTCAAATAGTTTTGTAATAAAAGAGCGTTATTAAAATGTAACTTACAATTTACAACTGTATTTATTAAGGACTTTAGTGTTTAAAAAGTACTAAAGCACGGCTGTGAGCGTATAATTTGTTTTTTGTTTTATTCATTCATATAAAGCGTAGGGATGGCACGTGCCAGTTAAAGTATCGTATTTTTTAATGGTTCTTATATGGTCTACTACACCACTGGGTATAGTGTGGAGTAGTGACACCGTATCGCCAACACTTGCAGTGTTAATGCGGATGCTGGTGGGGCTATTTTTAGGCGGGTTAATTGTTGCTATTACAAATATTAGAGTGCCTTGGAGCAAAAATGCATGCTTACTTTATTTTTATTCGAGTATAGGTATTTTTGGCGGTATGTTGTTGAGCTATATGGCAGCTAAAACAGTCCCTTCGGGTATTATTTCGCTTATGTTTGGCCTTGCTCCTATTTTGTCAGGGTTGCTTGCTCAGCAATTATTAAATGAACCTAAATTTAGCCCGATTAAATTAGTTGCGTTAGCGTGCGCCTTAATTGGCTTATATTTCGTTAGTTATAACCAAGTACAAAACTCGCAAACTCAAGGGCTCGGGTTACTTTATGTGTTTATGGCTGTCTGCTTTTTTAGTTTAAGTGGTGTGATGATCAAGCGCGTGAAAATTGCGATTCATCCTATGGCAACAACATTTGGCGCCTTAGTTTTTGTAACCCCACTCTTTTTTATTGCTTGGTGGTTATTAGATGGTGAATTGCATATACAAAACTGGAGTGCAAAATCATTGTGGGCTATTGGTTATCTAGGAATATTTGGATCTTTAGTAGGGGCTTTGGCGTATTTTCATGTGCTGCAAAACCTAAATGCAAGCACGGTATCACTTACTACACTTATAACTCCTAGCTTTGCGTTAGGCTTGGGGGCTTGGCTAAATAATGAGTCATTAAGCCAAGAACTAATAATTGGTGCGGTTATTATTTTAATTAGTCTGGGTTTTTTCCAATTTGGTGATAAGTTTTTAAAGCGAAAGAAAGTAAACACAAATTAGCTTTACTACATTTTCTCTATTTGAATAATTAAACGACGGTTTTTGTCTCGGCTTAAAATGTTATCGTTATTATCAACAAAGCGTTTTTCGCCCAAACCGGTTGTTTGTACTTTGGCTTCATCAACACCCAAGCTCACCATGTAATCTTTTATAGTTTTGGCGCGCTTGCGCGATAAATCTAAGTTATTCCAGCGTCCGCCATAACTATCGGTGTATGAGTCAATACTAATGGACTCTATGCTTGCATCATTTTTTAAATACTCAGCAATCTTATCAAGACGTTGTTGCGAGGATTTAGTTAATTTACTGCTGTTAGATTGATAGTTCATTACAGTAAACGAAATATCTTCAAAGCTGTAAGGGAGTAGCTCATCACGGCATTGTAAAAAAGCCCAGTAAGCTTGTTTAAAGTTTACGCTCGATATACCAACGGCAATTTTATCGGCACTGTTTTGCCAGTCTTGATAATAAAAAGTAGGGTAGTAGCCTTTTTCAAGCTCGGTAAGCATTTCCCATGCGGTTTTATTGCCTAGCTCGCCATCAAACTTTTTAAGTAATTTCATATTTGCAATATCGCGAGCGGGCAA
This sequence comes from Pseudoalteromonas sp. 5Ae-yellow, assembly GCF_014077565.1. Lineage (NCBI taxonomy): Bacteria > Pseudomonadati > Pseudomonadota > Gammaproteobacteria > Alteromonadales > Pseudoalteromonadaceae > Pseudoalteromonas > Pseudoalteromonas sp. 5Ae-yellow. The sequence continues at coordinate 46,608 of NZ_JACGWD010000015.1, read as the reverse complement.
TCCTGCACGCCATGTAGGTGGCACTGCTTTTAAACCTGCAATTGCGTAGTTATCTGGGCGTACAACCATATCTAAATTAAATGTTAAGTTTTTATTTTTACTTGCAGAAGCTTTAAATATAGCTTCACCGTAATAAGGAACCTCATGATTTAATTGGCATTGTAAGCGCGTTGTTTTAACTACTTCCCAGTTGGAGTTGTCTTGGGTTGCTGTGTATTGGCGCATAGCAGCTTGCGAGTGAGTACTGTAAAGCACTGCACTTATACTAAGGCTAATAAATAACAACTTATACTTCATGGTGCTCTCCAGCTATCCGGGAATGCCAATAATTTGGCAAATTTACGACTGCAATGATTAGTTTGTTCTCTACGTAACTAACTTATAAGTTAAAGCAAGTTATGTGCCTACAATTTTAAAGCAATAAATACTTAAATCCCCTAGCCTAGGGGGCATCAATTTTGACATAATAGTCAGCTTACACGTATAAACAAAGAAGACTATGGCAAATACTGAGCAAACACCTTTCGCAAAACGCTTTCGTGGATTTTTTCCTGTTGTTATTGATGTTGAAACTGCAGGTTTTAACAAAGAAACAGATGCCTTGTTAGAAATAGCAGCCTCTGTTTTAAAAATGGATGACGAAGGACTGCTCAGCATAGATCATACTGTTCATTTTCATGTTCAGCCATTCGAAGGCGCTAATATAGAGCAAGCAGCCATCGACTTTAATGGTATAGACCCATTTTCACCACTGCGTGGTGCAGTACCTGAAGATGAAGTCATTAAAGAAATATGTAAAGTAGTACGCAAAGCGCAAAAGGCTGCTGGGTGCCAACGTTCAGTTATTGTGGCACATAATGCCGCATTCGATCATGGCTTTTTAAATGCAGCAATAGAGCGTAATAACATTAAGCGTACGCCATTTCACCCGTTTGTAAGCTTTGATACAACATCTTTAGCGGGTTTAGCGTTAGGGCAAACTGTATTAGCAAAAGCATGTAGAGCGGCTGGTATCGAGTTTGATAACAGCCAAGCGCACTCAGCGCTTTACGACACAGAACGTACAGCTGAGCTTTATTGTTTAATAGTAAACCGCTGGCAGCAATTAGGTGGTTGGCCATTAGCGCCGCTAGATGATGGCGACGCTGATGCCGAAGTTGACACTGAAACAAAAAATGACGAAGAAACTAAAACGTCTGAGTAATTTTACCCTCAGTTAGCTTAACTAGGTGGGGCGGGTAAATACGCGAAAATTGTTTAGAATCTTTCGCTATTTTAAGTTCCACACCAGGGTGCATTAATTCATTTACTTTTAAACGACTACTGGCAAGTAATTGCACTATTTTTTGCTTAATAAGTAGTTTTTGACGATGAATATGCGCAGAGCGTATTTTTATATGCTTTTCATTTTCAGTTATTTTATTCATGAATTGCTGGCGCTGAGCAGCACTCGCAATTTTACTCGCTTTTTCACGAGCCTGTTGTAAAGCCGTTACTTTAGTCGCAAGTATTTTTTCAAAGTCAGTTATTTGAGTTTGCTTTTGGCGAAGCTCAAACCAGAGTTGCGCTAAAAATACGCGTGTTTTAGTACCGGCTGGCGCGCCTAGTTCACCTGTTTCAATGCGCATAGCATCTAAAATATTACCGCCAATAATTTTACCTCGCGGGTCATTTACTTTGCCTACACGTATTAATCGCCTAGCACTTAAATCACAATGCAGAGCTTGGCGTTCAATAAATAAATCTTGCTCGGATTTAATATTGCAGTACTGGGCATAACCAATCGAAATAGTTCGCTGAGAGGTTATAGAGCATGTAAATGCTTCCTCGCCTTGACGTTTTCGGCCAATTGCGCCAAGCATAATGGTTACCGCACTTTTACTTTCAACAGTTCCTGATTCTACAAAACCAAGTACCGTAATATCACCGTTGGCTTTTACACGCATGCCGTCTTTAATATCGCCAGTAATAATTACGCTACCATCAAAATCAACGTGGCCTGTACTTACATCTACGTTATCAAAGCATAAAACGTCATCTACACGCATACCTCGGGGTAGGGCAACGGGCACACCTTTGCAGTCGGCAATAAGCATATTAGGATTATTAGGATCTACTTTTGTACCTTCGAAAGGCTGGAGTTGGTGATCTGTACCTGGTTTTGCACTAATTGAATCGCCAAATACCGTATAGCCATCTTCTCCAGGAGTAGCGGCAATACGCTGCATTAAGGGAGTACCAGGTTTTACGGTGATAATAGCGCCAAGATTTTTCATATCAACCTTACCACCTTCCTTAGCTTGTGGGCTAAGCACACGGTCTTGGGCTGTTGAGCATAAGCGCACAAATTTAGCATCGCTGCCTTTTTTAGGATTACGCCCATGTGCAATTATGGCGCTATAAGAGCTTCCTGCTGGTTTTTCAAACTGCTGGCCTAAAAAGGTATCAAGCGCGCGTGGGCTTATTCCTTTTTTAACACCTGCATCAGCAAGCGCTTTTTGCGCACCTTCCATAGACAAAAGCGCACCACCTTTAGCGGTAGTTAATGTTGCTTCTGCGACCATGTTTTTTTCATCAATATTAATGACAAGCGACGCATCTACCGCTTTAGCAACGACAAGTGATACTTCCTGATAGTTTTTAGTTGGCGCAAAAAGCTTTCCAATATTGGCAATGACAGCTTCGTACTCACTAAACTCAGATTGTTCGAGCATTTGCGTAAGCTGAGTACTCGTAACAGGAAAGCCACTATCAATAGGGTGACTAACTAAAGAGACAAACCCTGTATTTTGATCAAATGAAAAAACCGACATTTATTAATTCCCTACTCTATGCCTGTTATTATTTTTGTTTTTTACAACTAAAGGTTTAGAAATGACAAAAACCTTAACTCCTTATTTGAACACAGGTTAAACACATTGTTAAGCAAATGTTTATATGGGCTTGCATAAACTAAATTTTGGTTACTTAATGCTCGGTTAGTGCACGCAATTAAAATAAAGCGTTACTAGGCCTTGAGTATCAGTACTTTACTCAGTTATACTGTTTGCACGCTCTGAATTGAGTTACTAATTCAGGGGCTGATTAGGATTCGACGGAATTCAAGAAGCCCAAGGTGCATGTCGAGGTGCGGTTTGCCTCGTTAAACAGCCGCAACCTAAAGTAATCGCAAACGACGATAACTACTCTCTAGCAGCTTAGGCTGGCTAGCGCTCCTTCCATGTATTCTTGTGGACTGGATTTTGGAGTGTCACCCTAACACCTGATCGCGACGGAAACCCTGGCCGGGGTTGAAGCGTTAAAACTAAGCGGCCTCGCCTTTATTTACCGTGTTTGTCCGGGACTTAAAGGTTAATTAAATGACAATACTAAACATGTAGTACCGACGGTCGAGGCTTTTCGGACGGGGGTTCAAATCCCCCCAGCTCCACCAATTCTCTGTTCGACAACGTCCGAGCAGATACAGGAAACCCGCTAGCCACATAGGCTAGCGGGTTTTTTATTGCCTGTAATATCCCAAGAGGTTTACCTACATCCAGTATTTTTAGTACCATAGTTAGTACCACCAGCTTCAATAGCTAAATATGTGTGGTACTAAAACTTAGAAAGCCCTGATTTCACTGGGCTAGAACATGGTATGTATTGAAAAATGGCAAGAACTGTAAAACCCCTTAATGATACGCAAATCAAACAAGCTAAACCTAAAGAGAAAGAGTATTCACTTTCAGATGGTAGTGGGCTTCAGTTATCAATAAGGCCTAATGGTACTAAAAGTTGGTTATTTAAGTACTACAGACCATTCACTAAAAAAAGAACTAACCTTTCTTTTGGGCAGTACCCTCAAATTACCCTTGCCGCTGCTAGAGCAAAAAGAGAAGAGGCTCGCGGGCTTCTTGCTAATGAAATAGATCCAAAAGAGTACAAAGAGCAGCAATATACTCAAGAGACGCAATCACGTTTAAATACTCTAGAGAAAGTAGCACTCGACTGGTTTGAGCTTAAGAAGAGTACGGTTTCACCTAATTACGCAGAAGATGTATGGAACTCACTTGAAAGGCATATATTCCCAACGTTAGGCCAACGTCCTTTAAGTGGCCTAACGGCAAAGCTCGCTATCGACACTATTAAGCCCATTGCAGCCAAGGGGGCGCTTGAAACTGTTAAAAGGTTATGCCAGCGTTTAAATGAGATCATGGTCTATGCGGTTAATACGGGAGTCGTAGAGCATAACTCTTTGGCGGGTATTAAAGCTGCGTTCCAAACTCCTATTAAAAAGTCTATGGCCACTATAGGCAGTGAAAGGTTACCTGAATTTATGGAGGCTCTTTCAAGAGCAAGTATTAAGTTTACAACTCGCTGCTTAATCGAATGGCAACTGCATACAATGGTAAGGCCTAGTGAAGCTGCTATGGCTGAGTGGTCTGAAATAGATTTTGAAAACAAGGTCTGGATATTACCCGCAGAAAAAATGAAAATGTCGAAAAGCCATAAAGTACCGTTAACGCAAAGTACATTACGTATACTAGAATTAATGATGCCTGTAAGTGGTCATCGCCAGTATATCTTCCCTGCCGACAGAGAACCAAGAAGTCATACTAACCCTCAAACTGCTAATGCTGCAATTAAGCGCATGGGTTTTAAAGGTGAGTTGGTTGCTCATGGCCTCAGATCACTTGCTAGTACAATACTAAATGAAACTAAGCTGTTTGATTCAGAATTAATAGAAGTTGCATTGGCTCATCAAGAGAAAAACGAAATTAGGGCTGCGTACAATCGTGCTGAGTATGTTGAAAATCGTAGAGAAGTAATGAGCTGGTGGAGCGATTATATCAATAAAGCTAAGGTAACAGCGAATGTTTGACAAGCTATCTCAATTCAATGCACTTGATATTGCTACTGCAAGTCTAATTTCAAACGATAAAGAGCTTATTGAGTCAGGCTCTTTGTTGGCTCTTTTAGATAAGGTGAGGCATTCACTATCAACTATTGAAGATAATACAGCTTTAACAGCCTTTGATGAGTTACATATGCTTGGCATTACCCGTACAGAGGTTAAGAGTAAGCTCGATAAGCTATATTATTCAGCTAGTGCAAACGAAGAGTTACGACCTTCAGATTTTTTAGCGTTAGGTGAGCTGATTGGTGAGCTAAATGCATTGAACCGTTACTCACAAAGCCTAAGTTACCATCAGAATATTCGAAAGAAAGCGAGTAAAATAGGGCAAGTAAAAAAGATAAAAACACTTACCTATCAACAGGTTGCTGGTGAATGCTATCAAGATGTCATTAATAGTGATGATTACGCAGGTTTTGATAGTTGGGCGATTATCGCAGGAATTGATAAATTTATTCGAGAAAGTCTAGATCCTAAGTTTTTAATATCAAAGCAAAAGTCTACCCAAAAAGTAGCTAATTCCATTGGTATTTGCTTAAGTAGAGGTAAGAGAAGTAAAACAGTACTGTCCCAGTGCGAAACTATATATAGTTACCTTAGCTGCAACTTTAGTAGTGATTGCTCATTAATATATAACGATATTTTAAAAGCTAACTACCAAGATATTTACGGCATGCCCTTACCGAAAGAAGACCGCAGACTTGATTTGGCATTTATCGTGATGAAGCAATTAGCAACGCAGACTGACTTCCAGAATTTGAAACATAATGTCAGTTTAAATGTCTTAGTCTATAAGTTGATAAGAGGGCTTGAGAGTAAATTTGGGGTAAAATCATTCGATGCTAGAACTGAAATTATTTACATCAGCAATTTTTACTCAAAAATCCCTTATTATGAGCCTTTTTATTACCAAAATAACAGGAAACCGATGAGGCTTAGTGTAGCTGGTAGCGGTAAACTCGACGAATTAATATTTAAGATTTTCAAGCAGACTGATTTTTTATGATTTCAAGCCTACGTAATAAGTAGGCTTATTAAACTTTTAGTCAACATAACGAAAATAAAAGCCACCTCTTTTGAGGCATAAAATGCAGTCATATTTGAGCCTGTACCTATAAGAGCACCATCTCCGCCAGTGTTAGTACTATTTCTAAGCTCATACTTACCATCGCAATGCTTATACATTTTCTGTAAGCATCTTTTCTCCTAGACACTTGAACGAAAGATGCTCCTTTAGCTAAATATGAAACTGTATAGCACTCTTCAGATGAAGCATCTGTCGGTGCGAACTCACCAAAATCATTTAATGGTTCCACATTTGATACGCAGCCAATTAGTAATATTGCAACACAAAGAATTAAGATTTTCATTACTACTCCTGAAAAAAGGAGGCAGCATCCGAGAACGTATTGTCTATATTTAAATAATAAAGTTAATGGTAAGTGTATAATTTTATTGTACATACTTCATAAAAAACTCGATATGTAGTTAAGTATTTAGTAAATAGTATTTTCATATGTGACTACTATTTAATGAACTTTTTATTTCTTCATAATCCTTCCCGTACTTAAGCGAACGTCCTAGTTCGTTTTAATAACTTATGGGATTCAATCCCTTCAATAATTGGAATGATATTATGAACTTAAATAGCTTGTTAACTGATAGCAAAAGAATCCTTCGCCTTAAAGATGTACAAACTTTAACAGGCTTATCTCGGACAATGATTTATGACTTGCAGAATAAAGGTGAGTTCCCGAAGAGTATCAAGCTCGTGCAGAGTGGTCGTGCTATGGGGTGGCAATATAGCGATGTTATAAACTGGATTGATTCAAGAGTGCAGGCATGAAGTTTTTAACTAAACGAGAAATCAAAGTAGCAGATGAAGAGGTCTTTATTTCAAAAGTAGCGGTACAAGAACACTTTGGTATTTCGTCTTATTTAGTAGGACAGCTAATTGCGCAGGGTACGCTTTCAAAGCCAACTCAGCTAGCGCCAAAAGTTACAGGTTGGCCTTTAAATGAGGTAAAGCAAATTAGCTTTGTAAGTACAGCCTAGTACATTTAAGGATGCTATTTAAGCAAAACACCCCTTTTATGTGATTGTAATTTGTTTACGAAAGCAGTGGCAATGCAGTTAGTAGGGTTGTTGTCGTGCAGGTTATTTATAATATTTAGAGAAAACTATGCCATCACAGTTAGTCAGTGAGTTAAAAGATAGATATGGTGTAGAAATACATTATCACAAAGCATCTGAGGAATCATATATGGCCTTAGAAATAATGAAATTCCCAAGTGGTTATTATCATGAAATCATTGAAACAGCGATTAAGCAGTTAGATACCATGCTATGTTACTTCTCCAAAGTATTAGTATTGAGGCTAGATTTAAGGCTAAAAAGCTATAGTCCAAATAATAAGGTAATGTCGCAGTTTAGTAGTCGCATGTTGCAAAAAATAAAGAAAACATACGGTAAAGTTGCCTACATATGGGTTAGGGAACAAGACAAAGCAGATCAGCAGCATTATCATATAGCCTACTTCTTGAATGGTCATAAAATAGCGCATCCGAGTAAGTTGATCGATTTACTTAAGGTAATCTGGGATAGGGTATCAGGTGGGGGGTCACTATACGTTCCTAAAAACTGCTTTTATCAGCTGTCTACTAACCAAGAAGGTTTTTATGAAATCTTTAAAGAAGCTGTTTACAGGATCAGCTACCTTGCAAAATGCTACTCTAAACGTCGTGTTTCGCAATCGATAAAAAACTACTCCGCTAGCAGACTTGTTTACCCAAAGGGTAGTTAAGCGTGGCATAGCTTGATAGGAAAGGTGGGGTGTTAGGTTAGTCATAGTGTTGTTTGTAGCCAGGTATATGGTACACAGCAGCACGCATATATACACGTGAATTGTAAATTTATAAAGTATTCGATCACTTTTCAAAGTAATTTACTTTGTAATTTTAAGTTTTTATAAATCAATGGGTTGGTTTTTTATTTGTTCAGAAATAGTACTCTTTAAAGGTGATCGCTTTAATTAACCGATCACCTTTAAAAAGTGATCGTTTTCTATTTTATATACCAAAACAGAGGCAGTTTAATTTTGATTAAAGGAGCAGTTTTATATAGTATTCTTACTTAATAATGGACTAACCTAAGTAGCAAAGGGATTCTATGCCTCTTCCAGATTACCAATCATTTATGACCCCGTTACTAGAATGTCTAGCCAATGGTCAAACTGTTAAATTGCGTGATATTGATGCCGATGTTTACCGTAAGCTTGGGCTTAGTGCCGATCAACTAAAGCTTCGTATACCGAGCGGCAAGCAAACATATGCCTATCATCGGCTAGGTTGGGCTAAAACCTATTTAGCGCAAGCGGGTTTAATAGAACAGCCTAAAAGAGCTTTTTGTAAAATCACGCAAAAAGGGCTAGCTGCAATAGAGTCGGGCGAGCCAATCAATAACCAATACTTAAGTAAGTTCGATGCTTTCCTCGATTTTAAAACACGCTCAAAAGATGTAAGCGAGCCTGCACAAGTAAACGCCACCAGCATAGTAAGTAATAACTCTGATAAAACCCCAGAAGAGCTTATAGAAGCTGCAGTAGATACGCTCAACACCAACCTAAGTGACGAAATACTTAAAGCGATATTAGCAGCGACCCCCGTATTTTTTGAAAACCTAGTGGTCGATTTAATGCTCGCCATGGGTTACGGCGGGTCACGCAAAGATGCAGGCCAAGCTACTCAATACACGCAAGATGGTGGCATCGATGGGGTAATCAAAGAAGATAAACTTGGCCTTGAAATGATATACTTGCAAGCCAAGCGTTACACCAATAAAACAGTTGGTCGCCCAGATATACAATCCTTTGCAGGTGCGCTTGATATGCACCGTGCTAAAAAAGGCGTTTTTATTACCACCAGCAGCTTTAGTAAAGATGCCCTTGAGTATGTAGGCATGATAGAAAAACGCATAGTGCTGGTGGATGGCGCACAACTAACCGAACTCATGCTTACTCATAATTTAGGCGTAAGCACCAAACATGTATTTGAAGTAAAAGCGCTCGATAGCGATTACTTTATGGAAGATTAAAATGACAACTAATAACAACTTCTCTCAAACCGCTGCTTTTATCTGGTCAGTAGCTGATCTCCTTCGTGGTGACTTTAAACAGTCTCAATATGGCCGTGTTATTTTACCTTTCACCTTACTACGTCGCCTTGAATGTGTGCTCGCACCAAGTAAAGGTGCAGTGATAGCTGAGTTTGGGCGTATTAAAGCGTTAAACCTCCCAGAAGATGTACAAGAAAAGCTGTTGATCAGAGCTACAAACGGCTTAACCTTTTTTAATACCTCGCCTATGGATTTATACAAAATGGGTCAGGGTGATATTAAAGCCAACCTTGAACGTTATATTCAATGCTTTTCAGCCGATGCCCGCGAGGTTTTTGAGCACTTAAAGTTTGATGAGTTTGCTGGTTTATTAGATGACGCCAACTTACTTTTTAAAGTGGTACAAAAATTCTCTAAATACGATTTAAGCCCACAAGCTATATCAAACCACGATATGGGTTTAGTGTTTGAAGAGCTAATACGTCGCTTTGCTGAAAGTTCTAACGAAACCGCAGGTGAGCACTTCACACCTCGCGATATTGTACGTTTAACTACCTCACTGGTATTTATGGAAGACGACGACGCCCTAACCAAAGAAGGGATTATTCGCACCATTTACGACCCAACAGCAGGCACAGGTGGCTTTTTATCATCAGGTATGGAGTACGTGCACGAGCTTAACCCTAATGCTGTTATGCGTGCATTTGGACAAGAGTTAAACCCAGAGTCTTACGCTATTTGTAAAGCCGATATGCTGATTAAAGGGCAAGACGTAAGCCGTATTAAACTAGGTAATACCTTATCAAATGATCAGCTAGCAGTAGATAAGTTTGATTACATGCTGTCTAACCCACCATTTGGTGTTGATTGGAAAAAGATTGAAGGCGATATTAAAGACGAACATACCTTAAAAGGTTTTGATGGTCGCTTTGGTGCAGGCTTGCCAAGAGTGTCAGATGGTTCACTGTTATTTTTAATGCACCTTATTAGTAAAATGCGCGATGCCTCAGACAACGGCGGGCGTATTGGTATTATTCTAAATGGTTCTCCTTTATTTACGGGCGGTGCAGGCAGTGGCGAAAGCGAAATTCGTCGTTATATTTTAGAGTCTGACTTACTTGAGGCAATTATAGCCTTACCTACTGATATGTTTTACAACACAGGTATTGCTACCTATGTGTGGGTATTGTCGAACAAAAAAACGCAGCAGCAAAGCGCGGAGCGTAAAAACAAGGTTCAGCTAATCAATGGTGCTAACCTATGCGGTAAAATGCGTAAATCTCTTGGCTCTAAACGTAATGTTATGAGTGAAGACGACATTAAACTAATCACTCGCAGCTTTGGTAACTTTGAACAAGTAGAAACAACAACACTTGAAGAATTAGGCTTAGTTAAACCAACCGAGGCTAAAAGTAGCAGAGGTCGCCAAGCGGCTAACCCTAAAGCCGATGTAGCAAAAACCTTTGCCAGTAAAATATTTAATACCTATGAGTTTGGTTATCGTCGTATCACCATAGAGCGCCCACTTAGGTTGTCAGCGCAAGTGACTGATGAAGCCATTGCATCCCTGCGCTTTGCACCTAAACCTTACAATAGCGCTATGATGGCGCTGTATGAAAAGTTTGGCACACAGTGGTCTACAGACAATTCAGGTGGTAGGTCGGGTGATAATCAATACGGCGATTTGAGCGCAGTTGAAATTGAAGCCAGAGCTATTATTAAAGCCGACTTCCCAGAGCTGAAAGAAAAACAAATTAAAGATATACTAGAGCCTAAGCTTTGGTTATGCCAAAAATCGCTTATGGAAACAGCGCAGCAACTACAAACACAATTAGATGGTGATGCTGGTGGCAAGCAGCTGCAATCAGACGACTTTAACCAGTTTGATATTACCTATACACAAGCGCTTAAAGCCTTAGATATTAAGCTCGACAGTAAAGAGAAAAAACAGTTGCTCGATGCCATTACCTTTAAAAACCCAGAAGCAGAATGTGTGGTTGATAAATTATTTAAAGATTCAGCAAGCCCAATGTACGGTGCATTTGAATATCAAGGCAATGTAACAAAGTGGCAAGGTAAAGTTGTTACTTATAAGCAAGATGGCGACTTACGCGATAATGAAAATGTACCGCTAAAAGAGGCTTATTTAAACGGCTCTGCCCAACCAAGTATTAGTACCAAGCTCATGGTTGAAAACTACTTTAACCGCGAGGTAGCTCCGCACGTAAGCGATGCATGGATAAACGACACTAAGTGCGATGATAAAGACGGCGAGCTAGGTATAGTTGGTTACGAAATTCCCTTTAACCGCCACTTTTATGAGTACCAACCACCACGTGATTTAACCGAGATTGATGCAGAACTTGATGCTGTGAGCAGTGACATAATGAAGTTGTTGCAAGAGGTACACTCGTAATGAAGTATTGTGATCTTAAGTCATCTAATATGGTGACTTTGCAGCTAAAGCTAACCTTATGGTGGGTTAAAGCCCAACAAATAACTATTATTAATTTACTATTGTTATTGACCTTACCGTCATTAAAAACTAATATAATACGTAATATACCCGCCAAGCCTATGTGCTTTGATTTATCAAAACTCATGCTGAAATTGTGCGGGTTTTCTTTTTTCTACGCCTTAATAACCACCTCCTATTTAAAACATACATGTAATCTAGTAAAAAGTGTCGATAGGGAACTGATGTGATCCCATTTTTCAAACCCTCGATTAGCCTTGATGAGCAAATAGCATTACTCCAACAGCGTGGGCTAAGTATAAAAGAGCCTGAACGAGCTAAACATTATTTAGAGGTTATTAGCTTTTTTAGATTGTCAGCCTATATGCGACCTTTTCAAAAGTTACACCATGAAGAACACCCATTTAATGAAGGCAGTGAGTTTAAACAAGTGGTTGCTTTGTATGCTTTTGACCGAGAGCTTAGGCTGTTAATTATGGATGCGGTTGAGCGCATTGAAGTTGCTACCCGTTCCATGTTTAATAATGTTATGGGCCCAAAGTATCAAAAAGACGATGAGCCTTATAGTGGCTCTCACTGGTACATTGACCGCAATCACTTTAATCGCAATTATGATCATAATCGATTAATTAAATCATTAAGTGATAAGCAGGACAAAGAGCGTGGCATTTTGGCTAGAGAAGCTGCAAAAATTAATAATTCGCCGCAACATACCCCAGAAAAAAAAGCGGAATTAATTAACCTAAAGCAACGTGAAAACTATTGCCGATATTATGTGAGCCATTATAACGAGCCTAATTTACCACCGTGTTGGGCAGTAATTGAAGAGCTAACACTGGGTGAGCTTTCTCACTTATATAAAGGGTTAGTTAAAGACTCCGACAGAAAGGCTATTGCTAAGCGCTTTAATGTTCCTCAGGATAAGTTTGCGAGTTGGTTACACACACTTACCTTTATTAGAAATTGTTGTGCACATCATGCTCGCTTATGGAATAGGGAGTTACCTATTGCACCCAAGCTACTAAGAGACGCAGAATGGCAGTTACCCCCAGTATTACCTAATAGCCATATACAGCCTGCAAAACGCTTATATTCAGTTTTATTATTGTTGGCACACCTAATGAAAGAAGTAAGCCCCGATAGCCAATGGACAGACAAGCTTGTTCAATTAATAGTTAAGCACCCAGAAGTACCCGTTAGAAATATGGGGTTTCCTGAAAACTGGGCAACGCATCCATTTTGGGCTTTGAAGGATGATGAGAATGGATAAAAACAAATGCCTAAAATCACTGCAAAGTACAGAATACAAGCTATGGCTGACCGAGCTTAAACATAAGGTGGCATCAAGCCAGCAAAAAGCCGTTGTTAAAGTGAATGCCGAGCTTTTAACCTTGTGCGGGCAATTGGGCAACAACTTGTTGCCCAATTGGTTTAAATCACTTGGTGGTACAACATTCAAATTACCCAGTGTCGAAGTTTTAGCCCAGTTGGGGGACGATCATGAGTGAGTTAAAGGCAGGGAAATGTCAGCCATACCCTGAGTATCAAGATTCTGGGGTTGAGTGGCTAGGGAAAATACCTAGTGACTGGAAGGTTGTTAAATTGAAGTTTTCAACAGTTCTGACTGGAGAAAAAACACTTCCAGTAAATGCCAAATACGTTGGAATGGAGAATGTTTCGAGTAAGAATGGCAAGTACATTGAAACTGTAGAGACGGCTCCTGAAGGTATATCCAATAGTTTTAATGAAGGTGATGTTTTATTTGGAAAGTTGCGTCCCTACCTTGCCAAATCTTGGTTAGCTACTTTTGCCGGTATTTGTTCATCAGAGTTTTTAGTTTTAAGGAGTAATCTTACTCATTCTAAATACTTAAATTATTTTATGCTTACTGATGAGTTTATAGAGCAAGTTAACTCATCAACATATGGTTCTAAAATGCCAAGAGCAAGTTGGGACTTTATTGGCTTATTACCTATGCCAGTCATGGGGTACAAGTTATCACAAAAAATCGCCAACTTTCTCGATCACGAAACCGCTAAAATCGACACCTTGATTGAAAAGCAGCAACAACTGATTAAGTTACTAAAAGAAAAGCGCCAAGCAGTGATCAGCCATGCAGTGACGAAAGGCCTTAACCCACAAGCCCCGATGAAAGATTCAGCTGTCGAGTGGTTGGGCGAAGTGCCGGAGCATTGGGTTACTTCGCGTTATAAGTATTGCTCTAGTAGGGTAATTGTAGGAATAGCTGAGGCTGCGACACATGCATATAGTGAAGATGGTACTGTTTTAATTCGCTCAACAAATATAAAAGAAGAAGGTCTTCGCACAAGTGATTTGTTATTTCTAAAGAAAAGCTTCGCAGAACAGAATGACTCTAAATATTTATTTTGGGGTGATATCGTAACTGTTCGCACAGGTTACCCAGGAATAAGTGCGGTCATTCCTGAGGAGTTGGATCGTTCACAATGTTTTACTAATTTAATTTCAACGCCAATGAAAGGTTTTCTAGCAGGTTATTTAGTAGAGTATTTAAATTCAGATATGGGTAAATCTTATTTTTCCCTTCAAGGTTGGGGAAGTGCACAAAAAAACATTAGCGTACCTATTCTGCAAGAGTTTCCAATTGCATACCCTGATATACAAGAGCAGAAGAATATTTTTGAATATATTTGTAATCAAAGGCAAAAATTTTCAGCTTTACTTGATGCCGCTCAGCATTCCATCACATTAATGCAAGAACGCCGCATCGCACTAATCTCTGCCGCAGTCACAGGCAAAATTGACGTGCGTAACTGGGAGCAACCTAATGACTAATAATGTTACGCCGCCACTTGGTCAGTTTATTTTATTTGAAACAGATGAAGGCCAAACCAAGGTTGAATGTCGTTTTGAAACTGAAACGTTATGGTTAACCCAAGCTGATTTATGCCTGTTGTATGGCAAGTCAAAAGCAACGATAAGTGAACATATAACTAATATATTTAACGAACAAGAACTGGATGAAAATACAGCTGTTCGGTTATTCCGAACAACTGCAGAAGATGGAAAAAACTACAATACTAAGCACTATAATTTGCCGTTAATTATCGCCGTGGGTTACCGCGTGCGCTCTAAACAAGGCACCCAATTTCGCCAATGGGCAACAAGCACATTACAAGAGTACCTATCTAAAGGCTTTGTAATGGATGACGAACGTCTTAAAAACCCAGATAACATGCAATACTTTGACGAACTATTAAACCGCATACGTGATATACGCTCGTCAGAGAAGATATTTTGGCGCAAGGTATGCGACATATACGCCACCAGCATTGATTACGACGGCAAAGCACAAACCAGTGTTGATTTTTTTGCTAAAGTTCAAAATAAAATGCACTGGGCTGCCCATGGTAATACCGCAGCAGAGCTGGTGTTTAAACGTATTGATGCAGACAAACCCCATTTAGGCTTAACCAGCTTTGCAGGTGCAGAGCCAACCCGCAAAGAGGTGGTTACAGGCAAAAACTATTTAGACGAGAAAGAACTCGATACTTTAAATAGATTGGTTAACTCCTACTTAGAATTTGCAGAGCTACAAGCGCGTAATGGTAAGTTAATGAAAATGGCAGACTGGGCGAGCAAGCTTGATGACTTTTTACGCTTAAGTGATTATGAAGTACTTAACCATGCTGGCAATATCTCACAGGCACAAGCCACAGAGAAAGCTAAACAAGAATACGATAAATACCGCAGAGTAATTGATGCCCAGCCATCAAAGGTTGATTTAGATTTAGCGAATGCGCTAAAGCAGCTGCAGGATAAACCGAATAGTTAACGTTAATTGATTTTAGGTTAAAAACCCAACACGTTAAATAAGTCACGTATAAGGAATAATAAAAGTGATAGATACAACGCAAGAACGAATTTTTCAAGACGACATAATTAGCCAAATGGTGGCAAATGGTTGGGTTGAAGGCACAGGCGCTGGCTATAACTGTGAAACCGCTTTGTATGAACAAGATGCACTGGCCTTTGTTAAAAACACCCAACCCAAAGAGTGGCAAAAGCTGTGTAAGGTGTTCCCCAATGATCCTGAACGCCACTTTTTAGAAGCGCTGGTGGCACAACTTAAAAAAGCCGATATAAACGCCACAGATAAAGCATCACGCACGTATGGGGTATTAGGTGTGTTGCGTCATGGTTTAAAAATTCGTAATGCGCGTTTTGAGCTGTGCCAATTTAAACCTGAGCATAACCTTAACCCCGAAACCCTAGCGCGTTATGAGCAAAACACCTGCCGTATAGTACAAGAGTTAGTGTATAGCCCGTATGCCAATGCAGAGCACTTAGCTGCAACTGGCAGTAAAGCCAAGAGTTGGCGTATAGATTTAGTGTTGTTTGTAAACGGCTTACCCGTATCAACCCTTGAGCTTAAATCAGAATTTAAACAAGCGGTTGAAAATGCGATTAAGCAGTACAAACAGACCCGCTTACCTAAAGATCCTGCGACTAAAAAGCCAGAGCCACTACTTACCTTTAAGCGTGGTGCATTAGTACACTTTGCTGTAAGCCAGTACGAAGTGTATATGACCACTAAGCTTGCTGGTGACGACACCTTCTTTTTACCCTTTAACAAAGGCACAAGTGAAGGTGGTGCAGGTAATGATGTACCTGAAGACGCTAGCCGTTATGCAACCGATTACCTGTGGAATGAAGTATTAGTGCCTAAAAATCTGCTTAACATTTTAGGCAGCTTTGTACACCTTCAAATAGAAGACAAGGAAGATTGGGAAGGACGTAAATATAAAAAAGAAACGCTTATTTTTCCGCGTTATCACCAGTGGGATGTAGTAAGTAAGCTGATTGATGCAGCAATAGAAGAGGGCACAGGTAACAAGTACCTGGTTCAACACAGTGCGGGCTCAGGTAAATCAAACTCAATTGCATGGACAGCCCACCAGCTTTCTACTCTGTATGACGAGCAAGGTAATAAACAATTTCATTCAGTGATTGTTGTAACAGATAGAACAGTACTTGATGATCAGCTGCAAGATACTATCTATCAGTTTGAGCATGCAGATGGTGTAGTAGGGCGTATTAATAATAAAGAAGGTGATGGCTCTAAATCAGAGAAGCTCGCCAGCGCACTGGAAAACGCTCAGCCAATTATTATTGTAACCATTCAAACCTTTCCGTTTGTATTACGTGCTATCGAGAACAGTACTAGCTTAAAAGAACGAAGCTACGCGGTGATTGCCGATGAAGCTCATTCATCACAAAGTGGCTCTACAGCTCGCCAGTTAAAAGAAGTACTAATGACTGAAGAGACTGATGACGACATTGAGTTATCGTCAGAGGATATACTCGATGCAACCGTTGCAGCCCGCCGTGGTAGTGCAAATCTTAACTACTATGCGTTTACTGCCACACCTAAAGCAAAAACAATAGAGCTGTTTGGTCGCTTACCTGACCCAGAACTACCGCCATCAAAACAAAATAAGCCAGTGGCGTATCATGTTTATTCAATGCGCCAAGCAATAGAGGAAGGCTTTATATTAGATGTACTTAAAAATTACACTAACTATAAGGTGATGTACCAACTAGCTCAAAAAATAGAAGCGGCAGATGAAGAGGTTGATAGTAAAAAGGCAACCGTAAAACTTAACCAATGGGTGCGTTTACACGACCATAATATATCGCAAAAAGTTAAAGTGATAATTGAGCACTTTAAAGATAACGTAATGGGCTTATTAGGCGGACAAGCGAAAGCAATGGTAGTAACTGGCTCACGCAAAGAGGCAGTGCGTTATAAGCTAGCATTTGATAAATATGTAGCAGAAGCCCTAGCAGAGCAGAAAACAGGTTACGCAACAATACGCGCTATGGTGGCATTTTCAGGCGAAGTTGAGTTTACTGAAAGCGATCCTGATAGCACAGCATTTTTAGATAAGAAGTTTACTGAAAAAAGCATGAACCCAGACCTTAAAGGCCGCGATATGCGCAAAGCCTTTGATAGTGATGATTACCAAGTAATGCTGGTGGCTAATAAGTTTCAAACAGGGTTCGACCAACCAAAGCTATGCGCTATGTATGTAGATAAAAAGCTAGGTGGCGTTGAGTGTGTACAAACTTTGTCGCGACTAAACCGTACTTACCCAAGTAAAGCTGAAACAGGCACGTTTGTATTGGACTTCTTTAATGCCCCAGAAGACATACTAGAGGCATTTCAGCCTTACTACCAAACAGCAGAACTTGCTGATGTTACTGACCCTCAGGTTGTTTTTGATTTATTTGAAAAGCTGCATGCTAGCGGTATATTTTTGTGGTCTGAGGTTGAGCAGTTTTGTGCAGCCTTCTTTACCAAGAACAAGTCAAACGCGGCGATCAGCAATATTATTCACCCTGCTAAAGAGCGTTGGCAAAAGCGTTACGCATCAGCAATTGAGGCGTATATAAAAGCTAAAGAAATGTTTGAACGCACTAAGAAAACAGAAGATGCAGTATTAATAGCTAACGCAGAAACAAGCTTTAAAGAGTGCAAACAAGAAAAAGACCGCCTAGAGATATTCAAAAAAGACTTAGGCAGCTTTACCCGCTTTTACGAGTTTATGTCGCAGCTGGTGGAGTACGACGACAAAGAGCTTGAAAAACTAAGCTTGTTTGCTCGCCACTTACGCCCACTGTTACGTGAAAAAGTAGTGACTGAAGATGAGCTTGATTTAGATAATGTAGTAATGAGCCATTACCGCCTATCAAAAATACGCCAACAAGATATACAGTTAAAAGAAGGCGAGCCTGATTACAAGCTAGAGCCAAGTAATGACGTTGGTAGTGCTAAAGCGAAGGATAAAAAAGAAGCGTTCTTATCGCAGATAATCGACAAGCTTAATGAGGTTTTTATTACTGATAACCTAACTAATAAAGACATGCTTAACTATGCCTTTACAGTACGCGATAAACTAAGCGAAAACGCCTCTGTAATGAGCCAGATTGCAAACAACAGCCCAGAGCAAGCAATGCTAGGTGATTTCCCTCAAGCAATGGACGACGCCATTTTAGGAAGTAGTGACGCACACCAAGAGCAAATGATGCAGCTACTTTCAGATCCCGCAAGAAACCAGCAATTCGCGCGAGTGATATTTGATATGTTGAGTGGAGGTAAGAATTAATGGCTGTTAGCAACTGTAAATATTCTGATTGGTTACAAAAGTATACATTCGATAACTGTAAGCTTAATCGTAAAGAGTATGGTGAGTTTTTAACTAACTATATTAAGGGAGAGCACGACGGCTTTGTACTTAACTTAAATGGGGCTTGGGGAACAGGTAAAACTGAATTCTTAAGAAGGTTATATAGCCACTTGATAAGTGAAGGTCACCCGACTGTTTATATTGATGCATGGGAAAGTGACTTTTCAGAAATTCCATTGTCAGTTGTTGCAAGCGAACTAATTAACCAGCTTTCAACGATTAATCAAAATATTGGCGCTGAATTTGATAAAGTTTCAGAGTATTTGGGAAAGGTACTAAAGGGATCTTTTATAGGTGGAGCGGGTTTGTTAGCTAAACACCTTACAGGAGATTCTGCTGCGGGTATTGAAGCTGCAAAGGCTCTTTTTGAAGCAAGTCCCGAGGATTTTATATCAAGTGTTAAAACTAACCATGAAGAACAAGTTGAAGCAATAAAAAGCATACGACAAGAGCTTGAGCTTTTAGCTGAAGTGCTTGAAAGAAGTCATGGTAAAAGTTTACCTGTGATAGTACTAATTGATGAGCTTGATCGATGTAGGCCTAGTTACGCTATAGAAATGCTAGAAGTGATCAAGCACTTCTTCACTACCAAAAACTTTGTTTTTGTTGTAGCTACAGATACTACACAGCTACAAGAGTCGATAAAGTCAGTCTACGGTTCTAATTTTGACTCTAATACTTACCTAAAGCGTTTTTTTAATCGAGAAGCTAGGTTAGCAGAGCCAGATCTCGAGCACTATTTAAAATTACAAGAAGTAGATTTAACGCCGTATACTGAAAAGGTAGCACTTTATCCAAACCTTACAAACAATACGAAAAATAATATATGCCAATATATCATATGGGTGGCTAAAGCTTACGAGTTGAGTTTAAGGGATGTTGACCAGTTAATTGATAAGTTAAAAGCTTGTTTACGATCAGCCCTATATGCTGAACAAAGCTCTAATAAAGTTCAGGTGATAAATATATTTTCTTTATTGGTAGGGATAGTAGAATTCGATCTAAAGAGTACAAGTTTTGATGAAAGGAAAAATGACAAACCATGCATAGATGGTGGGCTATACAAACATAATACTCCGCTTGATAGCCATAGTGAGAATGTGTTTTCTGAACTATATGAGCTAAATATGTATAATTCAGTACAGCATAATATTGAATATCCAGATGGGTGGGGTGATGCCCAAAAACATTTAGTTTATGGTAATCACAGGAAGGCTCATGGTAAAGATTATAGCCAATACAATGGAATTTTAAACAAAGTAGCTCTTGAAATTGATAGTAACCTTTTCAAATTTAGTCAAAAAACAAATGTCGCGAAAATTTGGTTATGGCCTGATTATCAAAAAGTGATAAAGTTGGCTGGAAATTTAGATTAGTAAAAAATCGGATTGAACATACCTAGCTATTTTTATTTATGATAACAATTTATTTTAGTACCATGGTTAGTACCATGTAGGGGTTTGCTTGTTATTAAAGTTAAATTAAAACAATAGCTTGATGGCTCGATTAAGACTCCCCCAGCCCAATAAAGGTTTTTGAACTCGTTATTCGAAAACCATAAGAAACCCGCAAATTTGTTAATCCAAATTTGCGGGTTTTTTTATGGAATTTATAAAGTAAAAATAAAATTTAAGAATGTCTTATAGCGCGTAGCTTCATTTTTATTGCAATCACAAGCAGGCTAAATAACGACAGCATACTTATTAACAACGTTAGGTTAAGTATAGGGTTACTTGGCTCGTAGGTAGTGACAGGAGAATTGTTTGTAGTTTGCGAGTTTTGCTGTTGCCTAATATAGCTTTGGCTGATCCAATCTACCGCGTTTATCCATTGTACTTTGGCGGGATCAGTATTGTTTAGCATCCCTATTACATGCTTATCGTTATCTAAGCCTTTTGAAAGTTGTACCAGTTGCTGCCAAAATTCATTTTTAGGGCCTAGGTCATCTATTTCTTGCAGGTGCTGTTGTAATTTATCGCCCCCCATCGTTTTTATATCAGCTTGTCCTGTACTTTGCGCGTAGCTATTTATTAGCGATGAAAAGCGTCTAAAGTACTCATTACTTTTTTGCTGTGTAGGGCTAGCTGTTCGCTCGTTTGTTACTTTTTTTGCTGGTTGATTTAGGCTATTTTGATCAATCAAATATTGTTTATAATTTTGGTAACTTAAGTTGTTTGTAGTTGTGTTATTTGTAGTTCCGTTATTTAGAATGCCAAAGTTGTTTTTCAGTGCATTAACACTGATCACTACGCCTATTAAGGTAATAATACAAAGTGCGCTATAGCAAAAGTACAATACGCTTTTTAAAGTGTTACGCAGTAGTTTATATTTATTATAACTTTGCTTAATAGCGGCAGCTGTATTTGGGGCTTTGCCCGTATCTAGGCGTTCACTTTGTACTGAGATACTTTTGCCTTCAGTACTTTCACTAATGTGTTTATCTGTATTTTTACTGTGCTCAGTGAGTGCTATTTGATTATTTTGAGATTGAGAGATTACAGTAGAGAGTTGCGGTTCTACTTTAGTAATTAATCCTAGCTTTTTTAGTGAGGATTCTGTTTTAACAGCATCAATACTCGATAAGTCTTTTTTTAAAGCGTAAGCTTTTCCATCAAATAACTGAACAACAATATTATGAGGAATATTTAGAAGTTGGCTAAGTTTTTCTTGGGCAGAGGTAAGGTCAGTATTTTGATATAACTGACCATTAAAAACAATTTTAAATGTAGCGCTCACGTTAGTACCTTGCTTGTGTAATTCCATTTTTGGAATTCTATTTTTATTATTTGATACACAAAGCTAATTTAACAGATAAAGGGTATGCTTTCTAATGATTTGTGATTAAAAAAAGCCTTAACAAACAGCGTTAAGACTTTGGCGTGTAGCTGTTACTTTACTTTATCGTTTTGCGAGTGATTTTACAGATTGCTTTTGATCACTGGCAGATTGGGTTGCTTTGTCTATTAATGTTTCAAGTGGTTTATTTCGAACGCACATAAGTACTTTGTTCATTGCTTGGCATGTGCCTGTCGCTTTTTTATCATGACTTGTGTAGCTACAACCTTCATTAATGGCTTTTTCTTCACATGCTTCCCAAGGCGCGTTTGAGCCGTGGCCTGCATGACTTAGCGCTGAGCATGAGGTAGCAAGTAAAAAGCCAGTGGTTAGTGCTTTTATCACGTTAAATATTTTCATTAGTATCTCAGTTAATTATTTGGCCAGAATGCGAGTTATCTTGCGGTAGCACCTTTAAAACAACCAATAAACATGTTTTCAGATACATCGGCTGCATGGTAGTGGTATCCGCGTGTATCGTCGGTGTGGCCTCTACATTCGTCTAAATCAGTGGGTTCTAATCCATCTTCGTTAAGCATGCCAAATACACCAAATCCATCGAGTGCATAACCCATCATGGCGGCATGACCGTCTGATTGAATTTGTGTTTGGCTACAACCTGCTTCACCGTGGTAGTGATAGCCTGCTACTAAGTTAATATGGCCAGCGCAATCATCAAAGGCTGCAATAGTGTATGCGCCTAAAATAGCCTCAACAGGCGCGGGTGCAGCAAGTACAACACCATTGAGAGCAACACCCACATTAGCGTTACCAATACTGCTATTTTGAGTGGTTGCAACAGGCGTTATTGGAATTAAAAATGATTCTGATATACCGCCATCAACATAATCAATAGAGCATTCTACGCAGTGGTTTTGGTATTGTTCTTCTACGTTTGGACGTGCAGCGCCATCGCACGACTCTTGTGTGTCGGTTACATTTACAAGGCCTGTACCTTCGTCGTATAGCTGCCAATGACTATCGTTATATAATGTTGGTAGGTTTAAAATAAAGTCGCCAGTTATATCGTAAACTTCACCGGTGCCATCAAACCAGATACCGGCTTCGTCAGCTGTTGATGTGATATTTTGAGGGCAAAACACACCAATCTCGTAATTTGAAGGCACACCTGCAATATCAATTTTGTAGCATGAGGTTTCATCGCCGTTGCTTAGCGTACATGTTTGAGTGGGAATGGATGAGATAAGTGCATCGCTTTCAAAATTAAAAGGGTCTACTTCTACAACAAAATCGGTTGAAGTATCTGCTGGTGTGCTCTCATTGGTGGTTGCTTCAGTTACAACGCTACTTTCAGTATCGCTACCATTACAGGCAGCTAAACCCAGTGTAAGTATGCACACTACAAGCGGTGTTAAAATTGGTGCGTTAAATCTTCTCATCAAAAATATCCGGTAATGAAGTTGAATGTATAATATTTGTTAAATGTGCAAACAAAGTGCAAAAACAACGCAACATAATACATTGCCTGAAATAGAGGCTGATACCGCTTGCTATAAGTGTATGTTGTACCTTTAATTGTTTAAGATACTGCTACTTTAAAGTACCTAAATAGGCAGTGGAGTTTTATGGACTTTTTATTTCCCGACAGTATGTCTTTATTTTTGTTTTTATTGTTGATAATTACAGCTGGGTTTACTTCTTTTATATCTGCTGCATTTGGTGCGGGTGGCGGATTAATGCTGCTTGTTGTTATGGCGTCGTTTATGCCTATGGCAGTTGTTGTGCCTGTGCATGGTTTAGTACAGCTTGGCTCTAATGCAAATAGGTTTTTACTCAGTTTTAAGCATATTGATAAAAGCATGTTTGTATATTTTGCGTTAGGCGGCTTAGTAGGTGCGGGGTTATCAAGTTTTGTTATTGATGATATATCGCTTGATGCTATGAAGTTAGTGGTCGCTATTTTTGTTATTTATTTACTGTGGGGTAAAACGCCACCTATAAAATTAACCTCTAAGCTATGGCGTATGGTCGCCGGTGGCATAACGACTTTTATTTCTATGTTTGTGGGGGCAAGCGGGCCATTAGTTGGTAGCTGTTTATATATAAATAATTACGAAAAGTTAAAGTTTACGGCAACGTTTTCGAGCATTATGAGTGTGCAGCATTTATTAAAAGCCATAATTTATGGTGCTGTTGGTTTTAGCTTTTGGCAATGGATGCCGCTTGTAATTGCTATGGTGCTAAGTGGTGCTGTAGGTACTTGGTTTGGAATTAAATTACTTAAAAGTATGTCTGGGGATAAATTTAAGCGTATTTTTAGAGTCGTTTTAACGCTATTAACGCTACAACTCGGTTGGCAAGGTATTAAAATATTACTCCACTAATTTACTTAGTGGAGTAAATTTAACTTTATTAAACATAAATTACTTAAGCGAATTAAATAACTCATTGCCTAAAAACTACCGATGCAGAGCGATTACACTGTAATTTTTTGGCTTATCGATGAGCTATACTAATCTGCAATAATTTTTTATACGTTTAATTAAATTGGTATTAAAGCTTATTTAACAGCGGCTTTAATTGGTTTGTCGCCATCAAATAACTCAAAAATGCGGTTACTAATAAATGAGTTAGTCGCAATATGTAATAATGCATTGGCTACGTTTTCGCGGCTAATTTTAGCTTTTGAGCGGTCACTTGGTCGCTGCGTTGTTACTTGCATTGATGCGCTATCGTCAGTCAATGTACCTGGGCGAACAATAGTGTAATTTAAGCCACTATTTATTAAGTGCTCGTCGGCCATGTGTTTTGCTACTAAGTAAGGTTTTAAATCACCTTTAATTGAATCAGGATCGTCAGCACCAATTGAGCTGACCATAATAAAGTGTTTAACGCCGTGCTCTTTTGCAAATGTAGCTGCTTTTGTTGCTGCCCATAAATCAATTAGTACGGTTTTGTCATCGCCAGTGCTGCCACCAGAACCCGCTGCAAAAATTACTTGGTCACAGCCTTTCATTGCATCGCCAAAATCGCCTTCAAGATCTTGCTCAACAATAGTTAAAAAAGAGCTGCTTAAATCGCTTAGCTTGTTTTTGTCGCGAACTAATGCCACAACATTTTGCTCATTTTCTAAAAGTAGCTCAGTTGCCATTTTGCCTATTTGTCCGCTTGCGCCAATAATTAGGGTCTTACTCATAATTAACTCCTTCCAATAAATAGTAAAAGTAATGTGCTTACGAATAGACCTTGGGGTAGGGGATAATTTTTAAAGGGTAAAAGTGAGTTTAAATGAGCCAATTTAAAAAATACGTTAATTAAAATACGATGCTTAACTGAGCATTAAAATTAGCTGTTTTTATCGCGCTCTTTAGAACTTTTTATTCAACCATTATACCCACTTCGGTCACATAACTACGGCGATATAGACTAATACGAACCTTATGTTCTTGGTAATTATAAAACAAAGTACGATATGTATTATTGCCGTTTGTTTTTAACGGCTCTCCTAATTTTTGCTGATAAAAGCGAGCGATATCAGAAATTGAATCTGTTAAATAACCAGTGCGAACCATTGGGTATTCGCCGGCTACATCCATTGTTGTAACAAACTCTTCAGGAAGTGGGATTTCAGTGACGTTTTGGCTAAGTACATTAAACGATAGAGTGCATAGCAGTATTATTAAAAATGCTAAAGTTTTCATTAAAGTCCTTTAAATAATAAATTCCATTTATTGGTACTCATTTTACCTCAATAAGCACCTTTGTCATTTAAATTTTATTACGAATTAAATCTCGTACTATAAACCGAGCAGGGTGAATAGCTTGGCTTACACGTTCGCTTAATGGGCGAGGCTCGTTATTTAAACAGCTTACGAGATGTTCTGCACTTAGCGGTGCGCTACATAAAGCGCGGGCGCCAAAGCCGGTAAAAATATGTAGGCCTTGTTGTGGCTTATTGAGTTGCTCGTACTGATAGCGTTTACCTAAACGTAGATTAGCAAAGGCCATTGTATAATCACTTTGCTCACACCATTGCCCAGCCATTGGTAGGTGATCTATAAATGTGCATCGAACAGCTGCTTTTGCCGAGGTAATATTGCCAAGGGTAGAGGCAAATTCACTTTGCTTATAAAAGCTGAGTAGTTGCTCTTGGTTTAATTGGTTGTCGATCGCTGTAACTTGGCGGCTTTTGGTGTTTTTTTCAAACGTGGCACCCATACAGTGATGATCTAGATAAGCCGGTGTAAAATATCCTTTATGGCATAGCACTGTTTTAAGATTGCGTGATTGCTCACTTGCCTCAATATGTGAAACCTGACCGCGTACGCCCACTATAGGTAGCGCTTTTGTTTGCTCAAACGCATCGCTGTGCTCACCTGCACAAATAATTACATCGCTAAACGGGCCTAATTGCTCATCATTCGTTAATAAAAACCAACCGCTATCAGTTTTTTTAAGCTGCTTTATATTGCAGTTAAATACGCTTTTGAATGGGTTTATGCTATTTGCAGCGCTTAGCATAGCGTTTACTAATTGCGGCGGGTTAACCCAGCCGCCTTGTTCAAAATACACACCTGAATAACCTGTCGTTACGCCGGCTATTTCATCGCCTTGCTCTGCGGTTACGTTACGCATTAGCTGCGTTGGCCACAGTTGCTTTTGTGCTAAGTTTTCGTGCTTATCAGCTAGAGGTTTTTTCACTGCGTGTTGTAATACGCCGCACCAATCATAATCAAAACTAAAACCACTGCTAAGTAAGTTGTTATATAGGCGTTTGGCGTATAAAAAGCTATGTGCAAACAATTCACTGTGCGGCGAGTTTTTAGCCTGTAGGTGAGGGTAAATAGCGCCTTGCACATTGTGCGATGCCCCCATTGCAGGCTTTTCATCTTGGCAGAATAAGTGGCTGGTTATGCCTCGTTTAGCCAAGCTGTATAAAATACAGCTACTGGCAATACCACCGCCAATGACCGCTACGTTTTTTAAAGTGCTGCTATCTTGATTAAAATAAGCGGGGGGGGATTGAGCGTTATTAACATGTTTAAGTTGGCCAATAAGCATATCTTCTCTTTGATTAAAATATTTGGCTTTTTTAGTGCTAAAGCCAGCCTCTATTAATCCTCGTTGAACAAAGTCAGCGGCAGTAAAAGTCGATAAGGTTGTATTAGCTCTTGATATGTCAGCCATTGAGTTAAATAAACTTTGCTGCCACATATCAGGATTTTTACTTGGCTCAAGCCCATTTAAATACCAAGCATCAACAATACCTGTTTGTGGATAGCTCATTGCTTTTATTGATTCAAGCGCATCACCAAAGTATAAATCGAGAACAACACTGCCATTATTAAATTCGAGCCGGTGGCATCCTTCTAAATTAATTGGGTAGTTTACTGTTAGTTGCTCACTAAAATAATCTAAGGCAGGCCAAGCGGTTAATGCTTGTTTTAAGTCAGTTAATGTTAAGGGATACTTTTCAAACGAAATATAGTGTAGGCGTTTTACGCTTTTTACACATTCATTTTGAACTTGCATCCGCTCAAGGTGGTCTTTAAAGCGTTGCCACGTATTTAAAAAGTTTAAACCGGTGCCAAAATCGGTTTCGGCAATAACAAAATGTGATTGGTCATGATTTTGTAATCGTGCATCTATATTATTTTGCTCATAGTACACATAATGCGATTGAGCTAAGCCATCGTCATTAGAAAAATAAATATCACCGGAGTCATTAGTCAAAGGTGTACCTAAATTATTGATGTGACTATGTGCGTTTTTAATCATAATTTATTAAATTTATAGATATATTTTTAATTATTTTACGGGTTTTCTTTGTAATAGTCTGGCGTTATTTATAAGCTAGCAGTTCAGAGTACAAGTGTACGCTAGAAAGCTGACCACTTAGGTGATTAAATTCGCGTAAAATAGAATGCAATTAAGTATTAAGCTAAGGGAATTACCCATGAGAAGAGCTGTAATTACAGGTATCGGTGTTGTATCAAGCATTGGTAACAACAAAGAAGAAGTATTAGAATCGTTAAAAACGGGCAAAAGCGGTATCGCTTTTAACCAAGAATTTGCCGATTATAAGTTACGTAGTAACGTATCGGGTAAAATTGATATTGACGTTAAAGCACATGTTGACCGCAAAGCAATGCGCTTTATGGGCGATGCTGCTGCATATTCTTATATTTCGATGACTCAAGCAATTGAAGACTCAGGTTTGTCTGACGACCAAGTATCAAATGAGCGCACGGGTATTATTGTTGGTTCTGGTGGTGGTTCGTCGAAATGGCAGGTAGAAGCTGCTGATATTTTACGTGAAAAAGGCGTAAAACGTGTAGGGCCTTATATGGTGCCACGCACTATGGCGAGCACTACATCTGCTTGTTTAGCAACACCCTTTAAAATTAAAGGTGTTAACTATTCAATTAGCTCTGCATGTGCAACATCTGCGCATTGTATTGGTAATGCAGTAGAACAAATTCAATTAGGTAAGCAAGATGTTGTTTTTGCTGGTGGCGGTGAAGAACTACACTGGACATTGGCAATGGAATTTGACGCTATGGGCGCACTTTCTACTAAATACAACGAAACACCTGAAAAAGCATCTCGTACATACGATGCTAATCGCGATGGTTTTGTTATTTCTGGCGGAGGCGGTATTGTTGTAGTTGAAGAACTTGAACATGCACTTGCACGTGGCGCGCACATTTACGCTGAAATTGTTGGCTACGGTGCAACATCAGATGGCTACGACATGGTTGCTCCATCTGGCGAAGGTGCAGCACGTTGTATGCGCCAAGCTATGCAAGATGTAGATAGTATTGATTATCTAAATACGCACGGCACATCAACGCCTGTAGGCGATGTTAAAGAGTTAGGTGCGATACAAGAAGTGTTTGGTGGCAAATCACCAATGATCAGCGCAACTAAAGCAATGACGGGTCATGCCTTAGGTGCTGCAGGTGTTCACGAAGCTATTTTCTCATTATTAATGCTAGAGCACGGCTTTGTAGCACCTTCAATTAATATTGATGAGCTAGATGAGCAAGCGACAGGTTTAGATATTATTACTGAGCGTCGTGACGTTGAGTTAAATACTGTGATGTCTAATAGCTTTGGCTTTGGTGGCACAAACGCGACTTTAGTTATGAGTAAGTACAAAGGTTAATTTGAGCTTATAAGCCCTAAATATGTAAACACATGTCAGGGCTAAACTGCTTAAAACAAAAAAGGAAAGCCGAGGCTTTCCTTTTTTATTATCGAAAGTTAAATTAACCTTCGTTATGTTCTTTACGCGCTTGCTCAATTTCGTCAGCAATTTCTTGCGCTTTCTGCTTAGTTTTTTCAGTTAACTCGCCAGCAGCTTCTTTGCTTTTAATCCATGCATCAACCGCAATCTCTTTGCCGTCGTCGTACATGTCTAAGCCCATTGTTTTACTTTGCTCTAATAGCTCGTTTAAAGACTCATCATTTTTAAGATCGTTAGTTGTCTCTTTAACGTCGTTCCATGCATCACCAAGCTTTTCTTGCATTTGTGCGCTTTTATCTTTTGCATCTTCTTTTACTTCGGTGGCATCTTCACAACCAGTTAATGTAATTAAAGTGCCTAATAAAGCTAAACCTGCTAATTTATTCATGTGCTATCTCCTTTAGAGACTGATAATTAATTCGAGGCAGACTATACAACAATGAAAATGAACGCCCCCGTAACAAAACGATTAAATTTTAAATTAATGAGTGAGCACGATTGGCCTCAATTATTTGAACTCGACCAAGACCCAGCCGTAATGCAGTATTTAACGCGAGGTGTACCTACCTCTTTAGAGCAAATAAAAAATGAGGGAGTGCCTCGTATGCTCGCATATCGAAATGAGCTTAAAGGTTGGGGGCTGTGGAGTATCACTATAAAGCAAACCAATACATTTATAGGTTGGGTATTAATAAGGCCTATGTGCTTTTTTACTGATGCACCAAACTACAGTGATATTGAAATAGGCTGGCGCTTTAAGCAAGCAAGTTGGGGGCATGGTTATGCAACCGAGGCGGCTTTAGCATTATGTGATGAACTTATAAAGCAAGATGACGTTAAGGCGATAAGTGCAACGGCACTAAAAGATAATACGGCCTCTATAAAAATAATGAAAAAGCTAGGTCTGCAATTTATAAAAACTATACACATACAGATGAGCAAGGCGGCTTACCTGCAGTGCTTTATTCAAAAAGTGTTTAAAGATGATTAAATATCAACAGTATAAAGATTGACCTGTCCTTAAGTGACGTGCATTAATAAGAATGCGTAACTAAAAAATAATAAATTAAGGATGTTGTATGGGATTGCTTTTTTCACCAAGTAAATTAATCGTCAAAAGTGTGCTGGTTTTACAGTTCGCTGCTTTTAGTGTTTTAGCGCAGCCTTTATCGCAAAGTGCGGTAGCAATGCCTGACTCGTTCAGTGCCGATGCTGCTAAAAGTATATTAGAGCAAGGCGGTAATGCTGTTGATGCGGCTATTACGGCACAATTTGTACTTGCAGTAACGCTTCCTGAAGCCGGCAATATTGGCGGCGGGGGATTTATGCTTATTCAAAAAGATGGCAAGGGCGATTTTATAGATTATCGCGAAACAGCGCCAACAGCGGCTCATCGTGATATGTATTTAGATGAGCAAGGTAATGTTATTGCAAACAAATCAATATATGGTATTCACGCAAGCGGTGTACCTGGCAGTGTAGCGGGCATGTGGCTTGCCCATCAAAAACATGGCACTTTAAAGTGGGAAGAATTAGTACAACCAGCGGTAACGTTGGCTGAGCAAGGGTTTGTAGTTCCGCCTAAGTTAGCAAAAGGTGTGAGCAATTATATAGCCCACCTAAAAGAGCAAAAAATAAATGTAAACTTCGAAAAATACTTTGCTGATGTAAAAGCTAATAAAGTATTTAAGCAACCCGAGTTAGCGGCAACGCTAAAGCGTATCCGTGATAACGGCCAAGATGGGTTTTATAAAGGCGAAACTGCAAATATTATTGCTAAATTTATGCACCAACATGGCGGTATAATTAATCAAGATGATTTAAAAAATTATACCGCTAAATCACGTACACCTATTAAAGCGAGTTGGAATGGTTATGAAGTACTTACTTCTCCACCGCCGAGTTCAGGTGGTATTGCTATTTTACAGTGGCTTAAAATGTATGAGTTACAAAAACCAGATGCGGGCTTAGCGCATAACTCTACTCAGTATGTACACTTACTTTCTGAAATAGGTAAACGTGTATTTGCAGATAGGGCGGAGTATTTAGGCGATCCTGATTTTTTTGATGTACCAGTCAACGCATTAACTAATATTAACTACCTCAAAGAGCGCAGTAATGGCATTTCGTTAACCGCTATCTCGACTACCGAAAATATTAAACCGGGCCTTAAAGAAAGTGAGCAAACTACACACTTTTCAATCGTTGATAAAATGGGTAACGCTGTCGCAAATACCACCACAATAAACTTAGGGTTTGGTAGCGGTGTAGTTGTTGAAGGTGCAGGGTTTATTTTAAATGATGAAATGGACGATTTTAGTGCCAAACCAGGCGTTATGAATGTGTTTGGTGCAATAGGCGGCAAAGCTAACGAAATACAGCCGCACAAGCGTATGCTTAGCTCTATGACGCCTACAATACTCCTTAAAGACAACACCGTTAAAATGGTGACAGGCTCGCCTGGTGGCACAACAATTATTAGCTCTGTGTACGAGTCTATTTTAAATGCGGTAGAGTTTGATATGACTGCAGAGCAGGTTGTAAATAGCCCTCGTTTTCATCATCAACTGTGGCCTAAAAATATAATTAGAACACACATAGGTTTAACCGATAGCGTAAAAGCAGAGCTTACAAAAATGGGCTACACCATAGATGAGAATCACTTTGGTGACTTACACGTTATTATTAATAAAGAGGGCCAATTAGATGCCGCTTCTGAAGCATCAGGACGTGGTAAATCAATTGTTTTTTAAATAAAAAAAACACCGCGTTAAGAGCGCGGTGTTTTAAACAATATAAAATTATTGAGTATCAATTAAATCTTCAACACCCACTATTAGCCATGGAGCGTCTTCTGAAATTAGACGCTCTAAGTGCCAGATTTCTAAAATAGGCTCTTCTTTTTTATCGCCTAAATCACGGTACTTACCTTTAAAGCGAACACTAACCTGCCACGATTGCGTGTTTGTATCTGCGCGCACAAGTTCGGCATCAATAAACATCACTTCTGTTTCTACGCTTTGTATAGCTTCACGTTCAGCTTTAAACTCGGCAACAAGTGCAGGGCTTAAGTATTCAGCCATTGTGGAGTAATCGGCATTGTTCCATGCAGTTTGTAGCGTATGGTAATGACTACGGGCACCTTGCAAAAAGCCATTAACGTCAAAGTTAGGTGGTAAATTAAAAGGCACACTTTCACCTTGTGGGGCGCTGCTTGCAAAGCCTGTACTTGTTGGTTGCTCGATAGGTGCTTGTTTAAAAGCATTTTGCTGAGCACTTGTACTTGCACTGGCAAGTTGTGGGGCACGATTAGCACGTAAAAAGCCCGTTACTAGCTTAAATAAAATAAAGAGTCCGCCAGCTAATAAAATAATTTCTAATAGCTGAAAACCTTCAAAATCGTCGCCTAACATTGCTGCAATTAAGCCACCCGCTAAAAGCCCTCCAAAAACGCCTGCCATAATGCCTTTTTTATTTGATGTGGCTTTAGGTGTTGTTGTATCTGTTTGCTGTTTTTGCGCTGTTTGTTGTGTTGCAGGTGTCTGTCCGCGTTTACTACTGCCAAACTTTTTACGTGCGTGTGCATCAAAACTGGCAGTACATAATAATGCCAATAATGAAAAAATAACGATGATGTTCTTCATGAAATACCCTAATTAAAATCGAGCCGCGATTATAATTTACTTTCTTTAGAAATTTAATTAATTACTTTAAAAATCAGAGGTTTTGGGTATAAAGGGAGGGTTTATTAGAGGGTATTTAATAAAAAAACCGCTCAGTAGAAACTAAGCGGTAAATTTGTCTATTTTAAAGCCAACGAATTGCGCCAGTAACGCGTTCGTTATATGTATCTAGAGGTGCTCCAAGACTTGCCACTAAAATAGTATCAGCTTGTGAGCCACGATTAATGTGACCTTCAAAGCGCTCATCGCGGAAGCTGTCATCTCCAAAACCAAATGATTTATTTTCAGAAGGCACTATAAATACCGTCATTGGACCAAAGTCAGACTCAAATATTAAATGCAGTCCTTTTTCGCCTTTAAAATCACAAAACATGGCATAAGTTACAGCGCCAGGAAGCTCATCAAGGTGACCACCTAATACTGCAAGCTTGTCGTTAACGCTTTGTAGGCTAATGGGCTCTTTTTTATCAAGCGCATTAATTTCGTAATACACATGGGCAAGCGCATGCTCACCTGCTTCGTGTGCAATATTTTGCTCTGTACTAAAAAAGAAGGCACTAATCGCCACTACAAAAGACGCTGCTAACGCAAGATGTACACGATCAAACTTAAAACGCGATCGAGCATCAACCACGTTTTTACCAGTTGCTTGTTCTTCTTGGAGTGCTTTTTCTTTTAACGATGTGTTTAAAAGAATGCGGTCTGCAAGATTTTCAGGCACAGGTATATCTAAAGAATCTTGAATGAATTTATCAAAATCTTTCATATCGTTAATAAAACTTTGTCGCTCTGGGTTATTGTCAGCAAACTCCATAAGCTCCTTGTCAATGTTGTTTGGCTGCGCAATAGTGCGGCGACGAAACTCAAGTTCATCCATTATTTTGATGCCCCTTTAAGTTGTTCATCATCACGGCTTAAAGCCTCTTTAAGTTGATTTCTGGCACGGTATAAACGAGTCATTACCGTGTTTTTATTTAAATTGAGTATGCCTGCAATTTCTTCACCAGAGCAGCCCATTACAACTTGCAGTAATAATGGCTCTCGGTATTCATCAGATAGCAGTGCAATCTGGCGTTGAATTACCGTTTGTTCCATTTCATCGTCTAATGAATGGCTGGTCTCATCAACAAGCGTATCGTTTTCTACGTCGCTGTAATCAAACTGTTTACGTTCAAATCGGCGTGCGTTTTCTCTTCGTAATATAGTAAGCAGCCAGGGTTTAGCTGCCTTTTGATCAAGTAAAGAGTCGAGTGAACGCCATGCGCGTAAAAACGTTTCCTGTACTAAATCATCTGCTATGTGCGGATCACGGCATAACCAATAAGCAAAGCGATAAAGCTCTTTATTGTAAACGTGGACCAAGGCTTCATAACGCTTTTGTTTCTCTGCCATATCGATTAAGACCTGATTGTTTGATTTTTTCTTTCCAAGCATAAGCACTTTTTTAATTAAAAATTATTAGTTATTGCAAAAAAAGACCTAAGGTTCGTAGTTATTAATCATAAAGGTCTTTTAATACAGCTTGTTGCGACTTTGATGCCTGAGTTTGATAGATCTCAAGAATTTTAATAATAGCATTAAGATCCGTGTTTGCGCCTTTATTACTATAAAGTTGTGCCTGCAATTGGCTAATGAGACCGTTAAGCTCGCTGCTGTTTACGTGGATGCAGAGCTCATCAATCGCGCCAACATTTTTATGGGTCACCTTTACAGAAAAGTTATTTAATGCGGTGTAAAAGGCTTTCACATCGTGTGTTTTGGCTAATGCTTTAAGCTCATTTAAGCTTGGCTGAGAAGTACCACGGGTGTTTAGCTGTAATTTTTCAGTCGTATTTTTAGTAGAACGGCTTATTAAGTAAAAAATTACAGTACCAATCCATAAAATATACCCTAAAGCGGCAACAACTATTAACCAAAGAGGAGTATCACTTTTAGTTTCAATAGGTTGTGTGCCAGTTGCTTGATTCGAAATATTTTCAAGAGTAGGTGAATTATCTGTGCTGGGTTGTGGGTTTGCTATGGCTGTATTAGGCGCGGTAGTACTTGGCGTTACTGTAATAGTACGCTTTGGTAATGTGGCTAAGCTAATACGGTTCATTTTGGTATTAAACCAAGGCAGCTTTATTTCAGGCAAAGTATAAGTACCTGGTTTTTGCGGCAGTAAGGCATATGATGCCGTTTGCTGCGACACAACGCGTCCGTCTCGCACTGCATTGTTATTTTCTTTTTTATCAGGGTAGCTGCGTATGCCATCAATAGTAGGCATAGAGATTTCAGGTAATTGCTCTTTTGTAACTCCAAGCGCGGTAAGTGTAATAGTACGAGTTATAGGCGTACCTACTTCTACTGTGTTGTCGTTAGGTTGCCATTCTTCATCAAGGTTAACCAATTCGCTTGGTAACCATGCACCTTTATAGTCACTCGGGATTGGTTTTATTTCTACTTGCTGATCATCGCCAAGAGCAGATACCTCCAGTTGGCGGTAATTTTGCTGTACTCGCCCTTGAAACGCAGGGCCTGCAATCGTGTAGGCACCACTTTTTTGTGGCTGAATCAAATACTCACGAGTAATAACAAGGTAGCGTTTGCCATCAACCAGCTCATAACTCTCAGTTTGTTTACCTAGTTGGGTTAGCTGAGCATCTTCCATACTTGGTGTGCTTAAGCTGCCATCAAGCAGTTCTTTGGCAAGGTAGAGCTTAACAGTGTAAACACCGGCTTCTTGCACAAATAATGAATTACTTGAGAGCGACGTTTTTAAAAATATTTCGTTATTTTTATCTGCATCAACTGAGCGTTTTGCCACTTTTAATTTAATAGGTTGTGAGGTTAACCCTGCAACGCTAAATGCCGGTATCGTGTAATCACCTTCTGTACGGGTCATTAGTTTAACTGACCACGTAGTTTGTTTATTAATGCTGCCATTAATAATGTTGGTACGAGAGCTTAAGCTTGTTGGGCCTACAACAAAGTCTTTTAACAGCGATGAGGTGTCTGGTTGCTCGCCTTTAACTGTATCGTCTACCGATATATTAAGCATAAAAAATTCACCCGCTAATACAGGGTTTTTATCTACGCTGGCTTCTAATTTGGTGGCAGCCCACGAAGGCATCGCACTTAATAGCAATAAACAGCAAAATAATCGCATTACCATGATTTTTCGACTCCTGTAGGGCGACGTTTGTATTGTCTTTTTTGGGCTTCTAATTGCATTTTATTCCGTAATAAAATAGCCGGATCGTCCGGGACTTTTCTAAGTAGTTGATTAAGCTGTTGTGCTTTTTCTTTTTCTTCATTAGTGAGCTCACTTGCTTGGGCTTGCATCGCTTGTTGCTGAGCATTTTGTTTTTGCTCATCAGTGGCAGGTTGCTCACTTATTGCTTGTGGCTTACTTTGTTGCTGCTCATCCTCTTTAGGCTGATCAGCGTCTTTATTTTTCCCTTGTTTGCTTTGTGGCTGGGCTTGCATATCAGGCTCATTTTGCTTATCTGATTGCTCGCCAGGCTCACCTTGTTGATCTTTGGGTTGTTCAGATTCTTTATCTGATTTTTCATCGCTTGAGCTTTGACTTTCGTTTTCGCCTTTTTCAGAATCGCTTTTATCACCATTTTGTTGCTGATCCTGTTTTGACTCATCAGAATTTTGCCCTTGGTTTTGCTCATCTTTTTTCTGACTATCATCTTGGTCTTGAGAGTCCTCGCCGTCGCTTTGCTGATCTTGCTGGTTTTGTTGCTCTTGTTGATTTAGTAATTGCTCAACTAAGGCTTGGTTATCGGCTGCTTGCGTAAAGTCATCTTGTAAGGTTTGGGCTTGTTTGTACGCTTCAATTGCGTCCTCAAGTTTGCCAGCTTTGGCAAGGGCATTACCGTAGTTGTATAAACCGGTAGCCGACTTATCATTACTAAACTCATTAAGTGCAGCATCAAAATTACCTTGCTGGTATAGCGCCGCGCCTTTTAACTCACTCGATTGCGCCTGTGTTGCTGCATCGTATTCTTTATTATTGTAAGCCTCTAATGCACGTTGATCTGCATTTTGCAAAAGAGTAGGGAGCTCTACGGCATACGCATTTTGCTGCGGTAAAAAACCAAAAGCTAAAAAAGCCCCCAACAAGGCAGCGCGTCTAAATAAATACAAGCCAAATGGCAGTAATAACAAGAGTCCGTAAATACCTGCATCTATTCGCCAAAGCGCGTGGCTTTGTTTTTCGTCTTTCAATAATTCACTCTGCGCATTTGGAGCAAACGTATTTATGTCGTTATTGCTAGGTTGGTAACTAGCAAATTTACCGCCGCTGCTTGATGCTAAATTTTTAAGCTGAGAGGCATTAATTGTAGGTACTACAATTTGGCCGTATCTGTCTTTCAAAAAGCCGCCTTCAGGTAACTTAATTGGTGCGCCTTGAGCGGTACCTACACCATAAATATTTAATCTATATTGGCTGTTACTGGTAAAGCTACTCACGTCGCTTTGTTCTTGTTGGTCAATACCGTCGGTCACTAAAATAATGTCGCCATCAATATAACCTGCTTGTGTTAATAGCTCTTTGGCCATATCAAGACCCGCTAAAACGTTTGAGCCTTTGTCTGGCATTATTTCAGGGCTTAAGCTTGGAATTAAATTACTGAGTGTTGTGGCATCGTTTGTTAGTGGTGAAATTATATAGGCCGTGCCTGCGTAAGCTACAAGCGCGGTATCACCTTCTTTAAATAGCTCAATCATATCAAGCGCTTTAAAGCGTGATTGCATTAAACGATTTGGTAAAATATCGGTGCTGTACATTGAGTACGACATATCCATAACAATTACACGGGCACTTTTACTTTGAAATACAGGAACTTGTTTTTTCTCAAAACTAGGCCCAGCACTAAATAAAATGCCAAGGCTGCAAAACAAAGCAACTAACCAAAGTGGCTGGCTGGCTTTAGTGTTTGCTTCGCTCATTATAAATTGTGCTAAATGAGGTGCAATTAGCTGCTCACTGGTGGTTTTTTTATGCTTAATTAAGGCAACAAAAAATAATGCCACAGCAGGTATGAGTAACCATAAAAGAGCGGGGCGAATAAATTCAAAATCCATTAGTTTGGCTCCTTTAATGCACGCAGTGTACTAAGCATTACTTTTAAGCTAATAAGTAAAATAGCGATAAGTAACGGGTAGTAAAATAATGAGCTTTGTGGGCGAAATGTTTGTTCATCAGCGCTAATAGGTTCAAGCTTATCAAGCTCTGCGTAAATTTGTTGAAGGCCAGCTACATCTTTGGCTCTAAAGTATAATCCGCCAGTTTGCTCGGCAATCTTTTTAAGTAATCTTTCATCTAAATTACTGCCACTAGAGCCTCCCACATTAAAGAGACTAAAGCCGCGCGGATTATCTGAGCCAACACCAATGGTGTACACTTTAATACCTTCTTCGCGAGCTAGCAGTAGGGCATCTTCTGGGTTTAAATTACCAGCGGTGTTTTGTCCGTCGGTTAATAGCACCACAATTCGGTTACTTTCATCTTTATTGGCAAAGCGTTTTACCGAAAGACCCAATGCATCACCAATGGCTGTTGCGCGCCCCACTAAACCAATTTGCGCTTCGCTGAGCATTTTACTTACTGTTTTAACGTCGCGCGTGAGCGGGGTTTGTAAAAACGCGGTGTCGCCAAATAATATCAGCCCAAGCCTGTCGCCTTGACGTTGCTCTATAAAATCACTGAGTACAGCTTTTACCATGGTAAGGCGGTCAACATATTGGCCATTATAAGCCATGTCTTGTTCGGTCATCGAGCCTGATAAATCGACCGCTAACATTATATCGCGTCCTTCATTTGGTAATGAGATTGGCTCATCTAACCATGTTGGATTGGCAGCGGCAGTAACAAGTAATAACCAAATTATCCACTCGAAAGGGTTTAAACGTCGTGCGTGTGGCTCAATGCTTTGACTGGTTAAATTGTGCTTTGCAAAACTGGGTATACGTAAACGCGTACTGGCATTACTTACAGCGGGTTTTAATAGTAAAAGTAATAAAGGCAAGGGTAGTAATAAAAATAACCATGGCCAGCTAAATTCAAACATTTACTGACTCCTTTATTTTAAATTGCTTAATACCTTGGCGAAATTTTTCGCACAGTGTTGTATCTTTTTGGCTGGGGTTATACAAGCTTAGTATTTCTTGTTCTGTAAAGCTTAAACCGGTGAGTGTATTAAGTGTTGCGCACCATTTAGAGGTAGATTGCGCAGCAAGTCGCTTGTCGTAATATTCAATCACTAAACGTTTTAAAATAATATGCAGTTGCTGAGGGTTTTGCTCACTTTGACTCAATTGTATTGCGTAGCGTTTAGGCTTTTTAAATTTATGTTTTTTATAAAATATATAAATAGCTGCGCACAGTGCTAAAAACAGCAGTGCAATAATAACCCACCAAGCAGGGGCGAGTGGCCACCAATTAACTTGGCTTGGCGCTATTATATCGTGCAGGCCATCGAGTGGATTGGTTTGCATGGTTATTTTCTCACTAATTGCAGCTCAAGCGATGTTGCTGCATTGAATGATATTAAATTAAGACCCGATTTAGTTAGGCGATTAAAGCGTGCGCTAAATGCTTGCTCAGCATTTTTAGCAAAACGTTCTCTAAAGCTGTTATCCATTAATGGTAGGGCAAAGTCTTGACCATTTGCATTAACAGTAACGGCTTGCTTAAACGCAGGTAACTGATGCTCAAACGGATCGCTTATGTGGCAACCAATGAGCTCGCAGTGGCGGCTTAATATTTCGAGTTGCTTAAAGCTGGCATCATCCAGAGCATTAAAATCAGACACTAAATACACTAAGCTGCCTGGTTTTGCTAAATGATTAAGGCGCTTTAGGTTATCGCTAAAGTTGTTAGGGGCTGTTTTATCAATATTGTTGAGCGCTTGCTGGTGGTTGTCGCATAAATTATGACAAAGCTTAAGCACGGCTTTTTCACGGGCGCTGGGTTTTAGCTCTAAATGCGAGTGCTGATTAAACACAATACCGCCAATTCTATCGCCGCGCTGACACGCCGACCATGCAACAAGAGCGCTTATATGCGCAGCTTGCACCGACTTTAACAGTAACTTTGAGCCAAACAGCATTGAGTTAGAAAAATCAGTAAATACAAATACAGGACGCTCTTTTTCTTCTTGAAAGAGCTTTGTGTGAGTCTCGCCGGTACGCGCAGTAACTCGCCAATCAATAGAGCGAATATCGTCACCTTGCTGATAATGTCGCACTTCGGCAAATTCCATTCCTCGGCCTTTGTGCGGTGCAAGGTATTGTCCTGTTAAGGTATTTTTTATTTTTACCTTAGGGGCAAGTTCAAGCAATTGCGCTTTGGCTTTGTAATACATCAGCTCTTTGAGTGCTAAATTAACACCGTGGCTATGGCTCTGTTTGAGCCATGCTTGGGTTTCTAATTGTTTTTGCATAACTTATGGTACGGCTACAAGTTCAACTATACGGCTTATTACTTGATCTTTAGTAATGCCATCGGCTTGGGCTTCGTAACTTAAAATAATGCGATGACGCAGTACGTTATGCACAACAGCTTGAATATCATCAGGAGCTACAAAGTCACGGCCTTGAAGCCATGCATGAGCACGAGCACATTTATCAAGTGCTATTGTTGCACGCGGACTTGCACCAAACTCAATCCAGCTACCTAGTTGCGCATCTAATTTAGCGCCTTCACGGGTGGCAATAATAAGTTGTACTAAATATTGCTCAAGCGGCTCTGCTAAATAAAGGCCTAATATTTCTTTACGAGCTGCAAATAAATCGCTTTGACTAATTTTTTGCATTACTGGTTGTTGCTCGTTAAGCGCTTCGCCACGTGTTAAACGTAGTATATCAAGCTCATGCTCTGCGCCAGGGTAGCCAATACTTAGGTGCAGTAAAAAGCGATCCAGCTGGGCTTCTGGTAACGGGTAAGTCCCTTCTTGCTCTAGCGGGTTTTGCGTTGCCATAACTAAAAACAGTTCGCTAAGCGGATAGGTATTTTTACCCACGGTAACTTGTCGCTCTGCCATGGCTTCTAATAGTGCTGATTGTACTTTGGCTGGTGCACGATTAATTTCGTCAGCTAAAATTAGGTTGTGAAAAAGAGGGCCTTTTTCAAATACAAACTCGCTAGTTTGTTGGCGGTAAATATCGGTACCTGTTACATCAGCTGGTAATAAATCTGGCGTAAACTGTACGCGCTGAAATGAGCCTTCAATGCCTTTAGCAAGTGCATTAACTGCACGTGTTTTTGCAAGCCCAGGAGGGCCTTCTACTAATAAGTGACCATCAGCTAAAATAGCAATAAGTAGCGCTTGAGTAAGCTCTGGCTGGCCAATGATTTGTGTATCTAAGTACGTTTTTAATTGTGAAAATGCGTTAGCTGCCATAATAAGTGGACTGTCCTCGTCAGCTGGGTTTGTACCTAATAGTGTTAGGTGATAAATACTGACCTATTTATAAGGTTTATAATTGGGTAACTCAAGAGTTAGACTGTATTTTTTAAAATAGTTCGTTATTTTTTAACGAATTTTAGCGTACCACAAAACTTTGTAAATGCGTCTAAAAAAGCCTATTGTGATAGTCGTAATTAAACACTGTTTATATAAATTTGTGTTTATCTATTGGCTTTAGGGCACGGGTTGTTTAGAATCGAGGAAAACAAACAGGTCAGACCTGTCAGCGGGAGAGCATAAATGTCTGAGCAAAACATACTAAAAACACCAAAGGGCGACCGTATTGCCATCGTTAGCGGCTTACGTACACCTTTTGCAAAACAAGCAACAGCGTTTCACCATGTACCTGCACTTGATATGGGGAAATTGGTGGTTAACGAAATGCTTGAACGATTAAATTTCAATAAGTCAGAAATTGATCAACTTGTATTTGGTCAAGTAGTACAAATGCCAGAAGCGCCAAATATTGCACGTGAAATTGTATTGGGCACAGGTATGCCTGTATCGGTTGATGCATATTCTGTATCGCGCGCATGTGCTACCAGCTTTCAGGCTATTGCTAATGTAGCTGAGTCTATTATGGCGGGATCTGTAAGTGTAGGTATTGCAGGTGGCGCAGATTCGTCATCAGTATTGCCAATTGGTGTAAGTAAAAAGCTAGCAGGCAGCTTAGTTGATTTAAATAAAGCGCGTACGCTTGGTCAACGTTTAAAAATATTTTCAAAACTGCGTTTAAAAGACTTATTACCAGTGCCTCCTGCAGTTGCAGAGTACTCAACAGGCCTTTCAATGGGGCAAACTGCTGAGCAAATGGCTAAAACACACAATATTAGCCGTGAAGATCAAGATGCGTTAGCGCATCGTTCTCACTCACTTGCAACGCAAGCATGGGCTGATGGTAAGTTAAAAGATGAAGTAATGACGGCGCATTTACCGCCATATAAAAGCTTTATTTCAGAAGACAACAACATTCGTAAAAACTCAACGGTTGAAGGCTACGCCAAGCTTAAACCTGTTTTTGACCGTCAGCACGGTACTGTTACCGCTGCAAATGCAACACCATTAACTGATGGTGCAGCGGCCGTACTTATGATGAGCGAAAGCAAAGCAAAAGCACTTGGCTATGAAATACTAGGTTACGTACGTAGCTTTGCATTTTCGGCAATTGGCGTAGAAAAAGACATGTTAATGGGCCCAGCTCATTCAACGCCTATTGCACTAGATAGAGCGGGTATTACGCTTGCTGATTTAGATTTAATTGAAATGCACGAAGCGTTTGCATCGCAAACACTTGCCAATATGAAAATGTTTGCCTCAGACAAATTTGCACAAGAGCATTTAGGTCGCAGCAAAGCAATTGGCGAAATTAACATGGATAAGTTTAACGTTAACGGCGGCTCTTTAGCATATGGTCACCCATTTGCAGCAACAGGTGCACGCTTAATTACGCAAAGCTTACACGAGCTTAAACGTCGTGGTGGCGGTTTGGCATTAACAACAGCGTGTGCTGCTGGTGGTTTAGGTGCAGCCTTTGTATTGGAGAGCGCGTAATGACTGATTCAGTATTTAATTTAGCGGTAGATGAAAACAAAATTGCCGTAGTAACGATTGATGTGCCAGGGGAGAAAATGAATACCCTGCGCAGTAGTTTTGCCGATGACTTAAAAGCATTATTAGAAGACGCTAAGTCGCAAAATGTAAAAGGCATGGTATTTATAAGCGGAAAAACCGATAACTTTATCGCGGGCGCCGATGTAAAAATGCTTGATAGCGTTCAAAAGCGTGATGATGCTTTAGCTATTAGCGAACTATGCCATCAGGCATTTTTTGATATGACAAAACTGCCATACACAACAGTAAGTGCGATTCATGGCGCTGCATTAGGTGGTGGTTTAGAGTTTGCTTTAGCGTGTGACTACCGTGTTGGTACCGACAGCGATTTAACAAAAATTGGCTTACCAGAAGTGCAACTTGGTTTACTACCAGGTGGCGGCGGTACGCAGCGCTTAACTAAAATTGTTGGTATTCAAAAA
The DNA here is from genome assembly GCF_014077565.1 of Pseudoalteromonas sp. 5Ae-yellow. Taxonomy (NCBI): domain Bacteria; kingdom Pseudomonadati; phylum Pseudomonadota; class Gammaproteobacteria; order Alteromonadales; family Pseudoalteromonadaceae; genus Pseudoalteromonas; species Pseudoalteromonas sp. 5Ae-yellow. The sequence continues at coordinate 3,670 of NZ_JACGWD010000015.1, read as the reverse complement.
GCACTTGAGTGGATGCTAACAGGTAAACAAATTCGCCCTAAGCAAGCTAAAAAAGCAGGCGTGCTTGATGACTGTGTACCACACAGTGTGCTGCTAAAAGTTGCAAAAGAATTTGCGACTAAGAAAAAGCCACAAGCAAAAGAGCCAAAGCTCGACAATATTAGTAAATTACTAGAGTCAAACCCGTTTGGCCGTAACTTTATCTTTAAAAAAGCTAAAGAAAACGTACTTAAAAAAACGGGCGGGCACTACCCAGCACCACTCGCTATTATTAAAGCTGTGCGTGCTAGTGTAGAGCTTGATGAGCTAAAAGCGTATAAAACAGAAGCTGAAAGCTTTGCAACACTTGTAATGAGTGACGAATCGAAAGCGCTTCGCGGTATTTTCTTTGCAACCACTGAAATGAAAAAAGAGTGGCGCAATGATGACGCACCCGCAATTAGCAAGACTGCTGTTTTAGGTGGTGGACTAATGGGCGCAGGTATTGCGCACGTAAGTGCTGTTAAAGCTAAAGTACCGGTACGTATTAAAGATGTAGCAGAGCAGGGCATTAGTAATGCAATGAGCTACACCTACAAAATTTTAGACAAGCGCCTTAAGCGCCGTATTATGTCTAAAGCTGATATGCAGTTAACAATGAACCGTATTACAGGTACAACAGACTACAGCGGCTTTAAACACATTGATTTAGTAATAGAAGCTGTGTTTGAAGATCTTGCGCTTAAGCAAGGTATGGTTGCCGACGTAGAGCAGCAATGCCAAGAAAATACAATTTTTGCTAGTAACACGTCATCATTACCAATTTCGCAAATTGCAGCGCAGGCAGCACGTCCTGAAAATGTAATTGGCTTACATTACTTTTCACCAGTAGAAAAAATGCCATTAGTGGAAATTATTCCACACGAAGGTACATCTAAAGAGACTATTGCTCGCGTTGTTAACTTTGCACGTAAGCAAGGCAAAACGCCAATTGTTGTAAAAGACATGGCCGGTTTTTACGTAAACCGTATTTTAGCGCCTTACTTAAACGAAGCTGCTAATTTAATGCTTGCGGGTGAGCCAATTGAAAAGATTGATGCAGCCCTAGTTGAGTTTGGCTTTCCGGTAGGCCCGCTGGCTCTACTTGATGAAGTAGGTATTGATATTGGCTCCAAAATTGCCCCAATTCTTGAAAAAGAATTAGGCGAGCGTTTTAAAGGCCCTGATGCATTTATGCGTATGATTGATTCAAAACGCCTTGGCCGTAAGTCTGGTCGTGGTTTTTATGAATACGATAAAAAAGGCAAAAAGGTTGATGAGTCAGTTTACGAACTATTGGGTGTTACCCCAGCTCCACGTTTAAACAAGAGCGAAATTGCTAAGCGTTGTGTATCGCAAATGCTTAACGAAGCAGTACGCTGTTTAGATGATGGCATTATTGCCAGCCCACGTGATGGCGACATCGGTGCAATATTTGGTATTGGTTTTCCACCATTTTTAGGTGGCCCGTTTAGCTATATGGATAAATTAGGCGCGAGTAAAATAAGCTCTGATATGTCTACATTAGCTAACAGCGATGCTAACTTTGCACCATGTGAATCACTGGTAACAATGGCAAGCTCTGGTGCTACTTTTTATAACGCAACACATGTTGAGGTTGTAGCTCCTGAAGTACAAAGCACTGAGTCACAAGAGCAAAGTGTAACTGAGCCTGAAGTTATTAAAGAGATTGAAACGAAAGAATAAAGTTTCTGCTATCTAAAAAAACCGCATTTAAATGCGGTTTTTTTATAGTTTTTATAAATAAATGAGGAGCTTAATGACATTATTTACACAAAGATTGAGCATGTACCAAATGGAAGAATCTGATTGGCCTCTTTTTCTTGCGCTTCATCGCGATCCTCAAGTCCTCAAGTATTGTTTTGATATGCCAATGGAGTCACTGGTAAGAAACCGCTTTGAGATACGCTTGCCTAAGTGGAATGCTAAATCACGTCATCCCCTGTGTTTACTCATTATTAATAATCAAACAAAACAACCTGTGGGTGTTACAGGTTTTGCCTATGACGGAGAAACCGCAGAGCTTGGTTATTTATTATTGCCAGAGTATTTTAATAAAGGCTACGCGACAGAATCCCTAAGAGCTGTGATTGACTGGGCTTGGAAAGAATGTGGTATTAGGCAGTTTAAAGCAGTCGTAACGCGTGGCAATATTGATTCTGAAAAGGTGCTTGGTAAGTGCGGTTTAACCCATACCGATACACTTTTTAAAGTGCATACAATAGGCGAAAAGTTATATGACGATTTAATTTATACGCTTAAGGTGTAGGGTTTTAATGGGCTAGTAGCCTAGCCCAAAAAGTGTTTACAAGTGAAGTGAAATAGCTTTTCGGTCTTTTTCTGGCATGTTTTCTACGACTAAATTAAATGAGTTATCAATCATTCTCTCAATTTCACTTTGTGCAATTGTGCCGTCTAAAATTACTGTGTTCCATAAGCGTTTATTCATATGGTAACCAGGGATCACTGCCGGGAAAATATCACGCAATGATATTGCTTCATCAGGATCGCACTTTAAGTTAAGCCACCAAATAACCTCACCATCATCATTAGTTTGACCGTCATTGCCAATAGCAAGAGTCGCAAACATTTTATGATTCACTTTATATACATCAACCTCTTGCGCAAATGGTTTTGTAACCTGAACAAGTGGTTTTTTAACTAAATACTCATGTACTTTTTTCTGGTCCATGATCCATTCCTTGAAGTCATACTCGGTAAAGCTACCATAGCAGTTTTTTTCACATTTGATTATATGTATTTTAGTATAAATTAAAATTTTACAAGCTAATACAACATGTAGCGTAAAACCAACGTAATTTTAGTTGAACAAAATCCAGTTCGTGGTATGTTTCTGGCAATCAAAAAAATAATAGGAATTCACACATGCCAAAGGCGAGTGATGTTAAAAAAGGTACTGCTATTGACTTCAATGGCCGCGTTTTAGTTGTAAAAGATATTGTGCGCTCTGTGCCGCAAGGTCGTGCTGGTGGTAGTTTATACCGTATGCGTTTATACGATGTGGTAACCGGTGGTAAAGTTGACGAAACATTCAAAGACAGTGACATGCTAACGCTGGCTGATTTAACACGCCGTGAAGTAATGCTATCGTACATTGATGGTGACGAGTATGTGTTCATGGATAATGAAGATTACACGCCTTATAACTTAAGCAAAGATGCTATTAGCGAAGAAATTTTATTTGTTAATGAAGAAACGCAAGGCGTACACGTCATTGTTATTGATGGCGCGCCAGTAGGACTTGATTTACCATCAAGTGTTGAACTTGTTGTTGAAGAAACAGACCCATCTATTAAAGGTGCATCTGCAAGTGCTCGTTCAAAACCTGCACGTATGTCTACTGGCTTAAATATTTCTGTGCCAGAGCATATTTCAACAGGTGACCGTATCCGTATTAATACTGTTGAACACAAATTTATGGGTCGTGCTGAAAAGTAACTTGTAAATTATAATTTTAAAAGCCGAATCTGTGTTTAACAGCTTCGGCTTTTTTGTTTGCCCAGCGAAGCTGGCAAACCCGATAGGCTGAAAGATGCCTTATTACCCTGACTAAGGGGAAGATAATCTGAATGGCAAGGGCGTCACTGGCCAACGGTGGGGTCTGAAGGAA